>CAUQDE010000268.1:0-2963 GCA_963516425.1 uncultured Kingella sp. | reverse complement strand
AAATACAGCTATTCCATCTTTTTCATCACCATCCAAGCCATGATGAACTTTGCCATTATGGGCTTTGATGTGGCAGGCTTTTTTGTGCCGCGCATCATTGACACCATTCTCGGCGCGTTGATTTCAGGCGTTGCCGTGTATTGCCTGTGGCCCGATTGGAAATACATCTCGCTGGAAAAAAACAGCACCGAAGCCATCCAAAGCAACGCGGGCTACCTCACCGCCGTGTTGGATGAACTGCAACACGGCATCCGCGAAGACATCGCCTACCGCGCCGCCCGCCGCACCAGCCACGACAAAGCCGCCGCGCTATCCAGCGTGTTATCCGATATGTCCGGCGAAGCCGATAAACACCGCGATAAATTAGACGACGGCTTTATGCTGCTGAAAATCAATTATTCCTTGATTAGCTACATTTCCGCGCTGGGCGCCTACCGCGACAAAGTGCAAACCGACAGCGAAGCCACGCAGCAATTTCTCGCCATGTTTTACCCCGCCGCCAACCACGTTGCCCAAATCTTGCAAACCATCGCCGAAAGCAGCGAAAGCCATTTTCAGGCTGCCTTAAACGCGCTGGACAACCAACTGGCGCAGTTGCAAGCCGCCGCCGAATGCGACAGCCACGCCACTCAAGCCCAAGTGCTCACCCGCCAGCTGAACATGATGCGCGAGCTGCTGCCCGAATGCTACACCGCGCTGCATCGCCAATTAGACCGCGCGCAAATGCACACACCGCAGCCGCCGGTTAGCATTCAGGCAGCCTGAAAACAGAGTAGGGCAGCCTGAAAACGCCATGGCGCGGCAACGGCTCGCCGCTAAAAAACGCTTTGAATCAGACGGCATGGCTTGCCCAAACCACGGCAGAGGTTTTCAGGCTGCCGATAACCGGTAAACACCGATAAATCTCGCCCAAAGGCAGCCTGAAAACCACACATCCCCCGCGTGCCACACTAAACCCATCCCCACCCCCAAAGGAATCCCCATGTACATCCCGCAAAAAATCAAAACCCTGATTTGGCTCGTCCTGATTGCCGCCGCGCTGTTTGGCGTGTATCAAATCCCCGCCGTGCGCACCCTTGTAAACCGCACCGCCGCCAAGCAAGGCATAGACATAGACAAAAACTCCCCCGAAGCGCAAATCCGCCGCCTCAAAGGCAGTTACGACGACCGCGACGACAGCGAAATCCAAAAAGAAAACCTTGACCGCAAAGTGCAGCAATTCCGCGATTACGGCAAAGAGCTCACCCCCAACGCCGGCAGCGCGCCGAGCAACGGCCATGTGCGCATCAAAGAGGGCAGCTATTCCGACCAAACCGACCAACGCCGCCACGGCAAAAGCAGCCGTCATTGATTAGGCTTAGCGCAAAGCACGCAAACACGTTTTCAGGCTGCCTTAACGTGTGCAAACTAAGGCAGCCTGAAATCCATTTCCCACCCCATAAACCACCATGATTATCCGCAAAAAAACCAACACCCTCGCCCTGCTGTTCGCATGGCGCGGCACCATCTTCCCCAAAGTCCTGCCCGCCATGCTGCTGTCGAGCGTGTCGCTCTTGCTGGGCAGCGCCATCAAAGCCAACCTTGGCTGTTCAACGGCTGAAACGACAGGCAACCTGCATATTTCGATGTGCAGGCTGCTTTTCCATTACCCAAAAGCAGCCTGCACTTTTTACGGAGACTCCATCATGCGCCTATGGCATCAAACCCTTATTCCCCAACTCCCACGTGCCCAACTGCTCGGCCAACACCGAGAATGCGCCGCCCTGCGCGGTAACGGCTGGGGCCGGCTGCACGCCACCGTGAACTACGTCTTCACCCACAGCCCCTATCTGCTTTATGCCTATCACGTCCTCATCATGGACGAAATGCAGCGGCGCGGCTACCGACCTGATCCCGCATGGCACGATAAAAACCATCGCGGCAACACTTGCCCGCCATATGCCGATTTGGCGGAAGAACCTATCGGCAGCCCGATTTATGCCGAACACGATGATGATTACCTTGCCGAATGCTTGGCAAATCTGCGCAGTAAAGGTATTGAAGTGCAAGGATAGGCAATGAATGGCGACCAATTCAGATCCTGCATCCCGTCCCGTCTGCTGATGGCATCAGAATCGACCTGTTCGGCTGCCGGAGAAAGCGCGTAGGGTGTGCAGCCTCGCTGCGCACGCCGTTTGATTTGATACCGTTATCCCAAAGGCAGCCTGAAACCCAAAACAGCACATCAGCAGCTCACAATTTAATTTTCAGGCTGCCTCAATAAAATCAACACCCCACACTTCACAAACCACCATGATTATTCGCAAAAAAACCAACACCCTCGCCCTCCTATTCGCATGGCGCGGCACCATCTTCCCCAAAGTCCTGCCCGCCATGCTGCTGCTGTCGAGCGTGTCGCTCTTGCTGGGCATCGGCGCGCACAACCATTGGTTTCACCTGCCCACCCCGCCCGTAGTCGGCTTCACCATCTTCGGCATCGTCCTCTCCCTATTTCTCGGCTTTCGCAACAACGCCACCTACGACCGATGGTGGGAAGGGCGCAAACTCTGGGGGCAGCTTATCGCCACCCAACGCCACCTTATCCGCGAAAGCCAAATCCTGCCCAACGCCCGCCGCGAGCTCATCCTGCGCCAAGTCATCGTGTTCACCCACCTGCTGCGCGACCGCCTGCGCTACCAAACCGCCCACCCCGAGCTATTCCTGGAATACGGGCAAATGCAAGCCGACCAAATCGAAGCCTTTGCCACCCATATCAACCCGCCGCAATACGCGCTGGAACACATCCAATACGACCTTATCCAAGCCCACCGCCAACACGAAATCAGCGACATCACCTACACCCACCTCTCCGCCCACATCAACACCCTCGGCATGATACAAGCAGGGTGCGACCGCATCGCCAGCACCCCCGTGCCCTTTGCCTATTCCGTGCTGCTGCACCGCGCCATCCACAGCTTCTGCAT
>CAUQDE010000267.1:0-2967 GCA_963516425.1 uncultured Kingella sp. | reverse complement strand
TCTTTGAACGTGATGCTGGGGATTTTGACTTTTAGGTTGTGCAGCTCTCTGCCGTCTTTGCCGTTTTTGAGCGTGAACACGGCGTTGATGGGCTCCCATGCAACCGTGGCGCTGTTTTCGGTGAACGTGTTGGCGGGGATAACGATTTCGCTGTCTATATCGCCGCTCCATGTGGTTTTGCTGTGGATGTCAAACAAATAGGTTTCTTGTTGACTGTTGGGATTTTTGGCATAGATTTTGGAAACGACGGTGTAGCCTGTTAAGCCGCGTGTGATGGTGTCTTCGCTGCGGAATATGGGGCGGTATTCAGGCTGGCACAAATCGGCGGCAATTTCGCCTGTCCAGTTGGCGCTGCCCGATAGCACACCCATGTTGAATTCGGCAAGCTGCACTTTAAAGCGCTTGTCTTGGATGTTGAAATTGTTTTGATACGCGCTTTCCAGCTTTTTGCCTGCGACAACGCCGCCGCCAACTGCGCCAACTAATGCGATGCCAACTGCGCTGGCAATCAGGGTTTTTTTGTTCATTTTTGCTTTCCTTGTTAAGGGGGGTGGGATGGATAGGGCTGCGATGGGCAGCCTGAAAATGGGTTGGGGAGACAGCTTGGCTGGGATGGGTTCGCGCTACACTGAAACTCGTAAACGCGTTTTCAGGCTGCCTTAATCGTCTTCCAGAATACTGCGCAATTCGTTTTCCAAATGGGCGATGTTATCAAAGCGATGCAAGGGGAAATCTGCTTTGCCGATGCGGCGCAGCTCGTCAATCGCATCAAAAATCACATCAACGGGTTCAACTTCTTGGCAGAACAAATTGCGATCCAGCTCGGTGCCAATCAGCAAGCCATCGCCTGCCAAGGCTAAGCACCAGCTTTCTAGGAATTCTGCCAAGTCAAATGTTGCCACAGTGTAATCCGCCCATTCTTCGCGGCAGCAATCTTTGGCGCGGGCGGCGGCAGACCAAAAGCACAACACGCCAACGGGTTCGCCATCTTCGTCTTCTTCGTGGTTGGAAGGCAGCATGGCGTATTGATCGGGATGCGCCGTTTGCAGCGCGAAAACCTGCTCGCGTTGGCAAATTGTTTGGATGAATTGTTGATAGCGTTTTTCTAGCGTGGCGGTGTTTTGCAGCATGGTTTTTCCTTGTGGATAGTTGATGCAGCCTGAAAAGTGGTTTAGCCGTTTTAGCTTCGCTGAAACTCGCGTTGCTCGTTTTCAGGCTGCCTATGCCAGCGCTGCCACCATCACGGCTTTAATGGTGTGCATCCGATTTTCGGCTTGGTCAAACGCGATATTATAGGGCGATTCAAACACGTCTTCGGTTACTTCAATGCCGTTTGCCAGCGCGGGATATTGCGCGGCGATTTCTTTGCCAACGGTGGTTTCGCAGTTGTGAAACGCGGGCAGGCAGTGCATCAATTTCACGCGCGGATTGCCCGTTGCTTGCAGCAGCGCCCTGTTTACTTGATACGGCAGCAGCGCGGCAATGCGCTCGCCCCACGCGGCAACAGGCTCGCCCATGCTTACCCAAATATCGGTGTGCACAAAATCCACGCCATCAATGGCAGCCTGAATATCATCGGTAACCAGCACGCGCGCACCGCTTTGCTGCGCCATTTCGCGGCACATCGCTTGCAATTTTGCCGTGGGCTGCAAGGCTGGCGGCGCGGCAATGCGCACATCCATGCCGAGCTTGGCGCCGATCATCAGCAGCGAATTGCCCATGTTGTTGCGCGCATCGCCCAAGTAAACATAGCTGATTTCGTGCAACGGCTTGTTGCTGTGTTCCAGCATGGTGAGCACATCCGCCAGCATTTGCGTGGGGTGCCATTCATCGGTGAGCCCATTGAACACGGGCACGCCCGCCCAATCCGCCAGCTCTTGCACCGTGCTTTGCGCAAAGCCGCGATATTCAATCGCATCATACAAACGCCCCAGCACGCGGGCGGTGTCTTTCATGCTTTCCTTGTGCCCAATTTGCGACGACACGGGGTCTATATCGGTAACGCGCGCGCCTTGGTCTGCCGCCGCCACTTCAAAGCTGCATCGCGTGCGCGTGGACGTTTTCTCAAAAATCAGGGCGATGTTTTTGCCTTGCAAACGCGGCTGCTCGCTGCCCGCGCGTTTGGCTTGTTTTAAATCGCGCGCCAAATCCAGCAAAAATTGAATTTCTTGCATCGTGTGGCGCGTGAGACTGAGCAAATGCCGATTTTTCAGATTAACAGGCATGGCGTTGCCCTTTTGCAATGGGTGGGAAAGGCTGGAATTTACTAGATTACGCCAAGGGGGTAAAGGGGCGGCCTGAAACGCCGTTTTGCCTGTTGCAAAAGCATCATGCAAACGATAAGCGCGGCGCTGTTGGCAAAATCCGCGCCTATCGCGCCCAAGCCGATTTTTCCGCCCCAAACCAGCGCGCAAACTGCGTGCCAACAACCCATAGCCAGCCTGAAATCGGTTACAATCGCGCAGTTTATTAACCCGCCACGAGACACTTCCAATGCTAGGCTTTTTTAGCAAACTGTTTAAATCAAAAACCCCAGCACAAGACCCCCAAACGCAGCCTGAAAACAATAACCCAACAGCTGCCGAACCTTTGCCTGCCGACAGCGCAGCAAGCGAACCCACCACCGCCGAAACGCAGCCTGAAAACGAGAATACAGCGGCTGAAACCGCGCAGGCTGTTGATGCTGATACTGCTGATGTTGATACTGCCAAACAAGGGCAGCCTGAAAATAGCGATGCCACCGAGAACGAAGCCGAAGCGGCTGCTGATGCTGATGCCGATTCATCCGAGCAATCCGCCGTTGCAACCACAGAAGCAGAAACAGCAGCGGATGGGCAGCCTGAAAACGGTGCGGATGAAGCCACAGCCGTAGCCACAGATAAAACCGAAACGCAGCCTGAAAATGCGGCGAACGAACCCACGCCCGCTCAAGCCGCAGCGAACGCGGTTGAAACAGCGGAGCAAGCA
>CAUQDE010000266.1:0-2970 GCA_963516425.1 uncultured Kingella sp. | reverse complement strand
TTAACCGCGCAGGCGATAGGCTCGCGCCCGAAGAGATTATGTGGGTGTGGGTGGTCAATGTGGCGGCGAGCACGCAGACGGTGTGGCGGTTTTGCGCGGGGGCGAGCTGCGCGGGCGAGCGGTTGAGCAGTTTTAGCGACAACGTCATCGAGCGCGTGTTTGAGGATTTAAAGCCCGCGCACAGTTTCGTGCGTTTTACCTATACAGGTTAATTAAATTTTATAAAACAAAGGATTGGATAAGCATGTTAGCAATTGAGACCCAAGACAACGAATTTCATGACGGCAACGGCACGACCGAGTTGGGCACCATTCTGCCCGCTTGGTGGCTCAACCAAGTGCAGGCGGAAATATTGGAGGTGGTGCGCGCGGGCGGCTTGACCCCCGATAAGGCGCAGCGCAACCAAATGCTCAACGCGCTTAAAAAACTGACAAACGATGCCACCAACCCTGCCACGCTGTCGGGCGATACCGAAAACCAAACGGCCAATGGCGCAACAGGGCATACCCATAAAATTGAGCGCGCCACCGACACGCTGGCAGGCGTGGTTAGGCTCATCGACGCGCTCAACAGCAATGATACCACCGCCGCTTTATCCGCCGCGCAGGGCAAGGTGCTTGCCGAGAGCAAGCTGGACGGCAACAGCGGCGTTACTTTATCTACCAATCAAACCATCACGGGCTATAAAGATTTCGCACAGGGGCTTAGCTCGGGCGCGCCGATTAAAGTCCAGTACGCCAACGACTGGGTGGGCTTTATCGCCAACCAGCCTGCCGAGGGCAAAAACGTCTTTTTTGACGCTTATGTGCGCGACATTCCGCGCGGGGGCATACAGGTGGTTTCCGACGGCAACGGGCAATACAGCCTGCGCTTTTCGGTTACGCCACCCGGTGCGACCAACGCCGACCGCAGGATAAGCGGATTGAGCGTGTACAACCATGCCGTGTGGACCAATGCTTACGGCTGGCTGCACGAGGGCTTTGTGCGCAGCGGTGCGGGCATCGGGCAAAACGCGGGCAACCAAGTCAAAATCGGGTGGAGCGGTAACCGGCTCAAAGCCACGGTGGACAGCACCGACTTGGGCGATTTTGTGTTTGACGGGCATTTTGCTAGCAATTCGTTCGGGCAAAACGGCTATCAGCGTTTGCCGGGTGGGCTGATATTGCAATGGGGCAGATTAAGGGTGCAGGGCGACGGCTTTTACAGGGTATGGATGCCCATCTCATTTCCCAACGCCAACCTTAACGCGCAGGCGACTATTTCCATCGGCGGCGCTGTGCAGGGCAATAACGTGGCATCGGCGCATGTGGCTTGGCTGGAAAACAGCTCCATCCATGTTGGCTTTTCCGAAAACGGCACGTTTGGCGAGCAGGAATTGTTTTGGTTTGCCATCGGACATTGATGTTTTTACGGGAGATTAACCATGATTTATTACTCGCACAGCGCGCAGGCGTTTTTTGACGACCAAATCCACAGCGCGGCGCAGATACCCGAGGACGCGCAGGCAATTGATGCGCAACAGCATCAGGCGTTGTTGGATGCGCTCAACACGGGGGCGCACATTGGCGCGGATTTATCCATTATTCCCCGCCCATCGCCTGCGCATACATGGAACGGCAAGGCTTGGGTGGTGGACAAAGCCAAGCAAGCCCAAGCGGTTCAAGCGGCGTTTCAGGCTGCCCAAAATGCGAAACTGGCGGAACTTGCCAACGCAGCGCAGGCGTTTGTGGATAAGTACGCCAAAACCGATATTGTCCCCGCCTTTGAGCAGGAAACGTGGGCGATGCAGGGAGCTGAAGCGCGAGCATGGGCAGATGATGACAACGCGCCGACCCCTGTGTTGGATGGCATCGCCCAGCATCGCGGCATTGACCGCATCACGCTAATTCGTGCCGCGCTGCGCAAAACGCAGCAGTATGAGACGCTGGCGGCGGGCGTGGCGGGGCAACGGCAGGCGTTGCAAGTGCTGATTGAGCAGGCAAAAACGTTGGATGATTTAGCGGCGATTGAGCTGACTTTCAGGCTGCCTGAAATGGGAGGTTAGGCGATGACGCGAGTTTATTTGGCACTCTACAAAGGGCGCAAACGCGGCACATCGCCGCGCGAGTTGTGGCAGCGGTTGATGGATTGGGCGGTGCGGATCGCCACGCGCGGGCAGTACAGCCACTGCGAGATTGCCGTTAAGCATGGTTTTACCGATGACTATCACTGCTATTCCGCCAGCCTGCGCGACGGCGGCGTGCGCAGCAAAACCATGCTGCTGCCTGCCGACAAATGGGATTTAATCCCCATCCGCGATGCGGAGACGCATGAAAAAGTGTGGGCGCTGTATCAAACCACGCAAGGGGCGAAATATGACTATATCGGCGCGTTGGGCGTGGTGTTGCCCGTGCGGCAGGTTGCGCAGAGATGGTTTTGCTCGGAGTGGTGCGCCAAAGCGTTGGGGCTGGGACAGCCTGAAAAGTATAGCCCGCAGGCGTTGGCGGATTTATTTCAGGCTGCCTGGAAAAGCTGAATGTCTTTAAGCAAGGTGTTTCGGCAACTGTAAAAACTTTTTAAATCAATCGTTTGCTTTTTGCAAGCAAGATTGAACTTTGTTTAAGTAACTTTTATTTGGAGATTAACCATGAAAACATTGACTAAAACTTATTTGGAAAATTTGATTGAAAAATCAGAATATATCCGCCATGAAAATTCCACATTGACGATTTGTGTTTTGACGTTGAAAAGCGGATTTGTGGTAACAGGCGAAAGTGCTTGTATCAGCCCTGAAAATTTTGACGCGCAAATCGGGCGTGAGATTGCCTACAACAATGCGTTTGAGAAACTTTGGCAGTTGGAGGGTTATCGTCAAAAGGCATTGGGGCAGCCTTAAAAGTATAGCCCGCAGGCGTTGGCGGATTTATTTCAGGCAGCCTGAAACAACAAAAGAAAAGTCCTGACATCAGGAAATTTGAGCAACGAGAAAGG
>CAUQDE010000265.1:0-2971 GCA_963516425.1 uncultured Kingella sp. | reverse complement strand
ATTGAAAAACTCAACCAAGGACAAACCGTGGACAATCCAAACGCAGAAGACCAACGCGAGGCGTTGAAAAAATACACCACCGATTTAACCGAACGCGCGCGCGAAGGCAAGCTAGACCCCGTGATTGGGCGAGATGACGAAATCCGCCGCGCCATTCAAGTGCTGCAACGGCGCACCAAAAACAACCCCGTGCTGATTGGCGAACCGGGCGTGGGCAAAACCGCGATTGTGGAAGGCTTGGCGCAGCGCATTGTAAACGGCGAAGTGCCCGAAAGCCTGCGCGGCAAACGCTTGCTGGTGCTGGATTTGGCGGCATTGATTGCGGGCGCGAAATATCGCGGCGAATTTGAAGAACGCTTGAAAGCAGTGTTGAACGATTTGGCGAAAGACGACGGCAACACGCTGATTTTTATTGACGAAATCCACACGCTCGTCGGCGCGGGCAAAACCGACGGCGCAATGGACGCGGGCAATATGCTCAAACCCGCTCTGGCGCGCGGCGAGCTGCACTGCATCGGCGCGACCACTTTGGACGAATACCGCCAATACATTGAAAAAGACGCGGCGTTGGAGCGGCGTTTCCAAAAAGTGTTGGTGAACGAGCCGAGCGTGGAAGACACGATTGCGATTTTGCGCGGCTTGCAGGAGCGTTACGAAATCCACCACGGCGTGGACATCACCGACCCTGCGATTGTGGCAGCGGCAGAATTGTCCAACCGCTACATCACCGACCGCTTCCTGCCTGACAAAGCGATTGATTTGATTGACGAAGCCGCCAGCCGCATCAAAATGGAAATTGACTCCAAACCCGAGCAAATGGACAAGCTGGACCGCCGCATTATCCAGTTGAAAATGGAAAAAATGCACGTTGCCAAAGAAACTGACGACGCGAGCAAAAAACGCTTGGCGCTGATTGACGAGGAAATCGCGGGCTTGGAAAAAGAATACGCCGATTTGGACGAAATCTGGAAAGCGGAAAAAGCGTCTTCCGTGAGCATGAGCGATTTGAAAACGCAAATCGACAATCTAAAAACCAGAATCGAGCAAGCCAAACGCGCGGGCAATTATGGCTTGGCTTCCGAGCTGGAATACGGCGAGCTGCCCAAATTAACGCTGCAACTGAAAGACGCGGAGCGTTCAGGCAGCCTGAAAAAAACCAACACGCTGTTCCGCACCGAAGTGGGCGCGGAAGAAATCGCTGAAATCGTGTCGCGCATGACGGGCATTCCTGTGTCCAAAATGATGGAAGGCGAGCGCGATAAGTTGTTGAAAATGGAAGAAGTGTTGCACAGTCGCGTGGTGGGACAAGACGAAGCGGTGCGTGCGGTTTCCGATGCCATTCGCCGCAGCCGTAGCGGTTTGTCCGACCCGAACCGTCCTTATGGCAGCTTCTTGTTCTTGGGCCCGACTGGCGTGGGCAAAACCGAGCTGTGCAAAGCGTTGGCAGGCTTCTTGTTTGACAGCGAAGACCACCTTATCCGCATTGATATGTCGGAATACATGGAAAAACACAGCATCGCGCGTTTAATCGGCGCACCTCCGGGCTATGTGGGCTACGAAGAAGGCGGCTATCTGACCGAGCAAGTGCGCCGCAAGCCATACAGCGTGATTTTGCTGGACGAGGTGGAAAAAGCGCATCCCGATGTGTTCAACATTCTGCTGCAAGTGTTGGACGACGGGCGTTTGACCGATGGGCAAGGGCGCACGGTGGACTTTAAAAACACGGTCATCGTGATGACCAGCAACATCGGCAGCCAAGCGATTCAGGCGATGGGCGACACGTCGGATTACGATGCGGTGAAAGCGGCGGTGATGGAAGATGTGAAAGCGTATTTCCGCCCCGAGCTGATTAACCGTATTGACGAAGTGGTGGTGTTCCACGGCTTGAACGCGGCGAACATCCGCAGCATCGCGCAAATCCAATTAGGCAGCCTGAAAAAACGTTTGGCGGAACAAAACCTGCGCTTGGAGGTTTCGGAAGCGGCGTTGGATGTGTTGGCGCAAGCGGGCTTTGACCCTGTTTACGGCGCGCGTCCGCTCAAACGGGCGATTCAAGCCGAGATTGAAAACCCGTTGGCAAAAGCCTTGCTGGAAGGGCGTTACGCGCCTGAAAGCACCATTCGCGTGGAAGCGCGCGATGGGGAGTTGGTTTTTGCTTGATTGATTTGAGGTGAAATAAAGGCAGCCTGAAAACGTGAAATGGCGTTTTCAGGCTGCTTTTGCTTTAACCGTTCTAATTCTGCTTGGCAAACAAGGCTTGCTCTATTTCCGCATTCACGCGGGCAAGCAGTCCAGGGTTGTCGGCAAGGTTTTGCCCGTAAGACGGTATCATGGTTTTCAGGCTGCCTTCCCAGTCTTTCAGGCTGCCTGCAAAGCATTTTTGCAGCACTTCCAGCATGATGGCAACGGAAGTGGATGCCCCCGGCGACGCGCCGAGCAGGGCGGCAAGGCTGCCGTCTTGGGCGTGGATGACTTCGGTGCCGAATTGCAGGCTGCCGTGTTCGCTGGCGGTGTCTTTGATGATTTGCACGCGCTGCCCTGCTTGGGCGAGTTCCCAGTCTTCTTCGCGCGCATCGGGGATAAATTCGCGCAATTCTTGGATGCGCTGTGCTTTGCTGAGCAATACTTGCCCGATTAGATATTGGGTAAGGGCGCGGTTTTTGACGCCTGCGGCGAGCATGGTGCGCAAATTGTGCGGTTTGAGCGAGGCGGGCAAATCGCAGATTGAGCCGTGTTTGAGGAATTTGGTGGTGAAGCCTGCAAAAGGTCCGAACAGCAGGGCTTTTTTGCCGTCAATATAGCGCGTGTCCAAATGGGGAACGGACATCGGCGGCGCGCCCACTTTGGCTTTGCCATACACTTTGGCATGGTGCAGGGAAATCAATTCTTCGTTGCGGCACACGAGAAACAAGCCGCTCACGGGGAAGCCGCCGATGTGTTGGCTTTCGGGAATGCCTGTTTTTTGCAACAG
>CAUQDE010000264.1:0-2976 GCA_963516425.1 uncultured Kingella sp. | reverse complement strand
ACATATAATAGCCATCGGCAATTTTAAACTGCACATCCACGCCCTTATCCGACACAGTTACCGTTGGCACAAACGCCTGCTCGGGCGGTAATAAATCATCCGCGTTCACCGCCGCATGGGCAAACTGCGTCAGGCTCAAACACGCCGACAGCGCGTAAATAAATGGTTTCATCGGGATTCCTTTCTCTATTTTCCGTTTGCAGGCATTGTTTGCCGGATAAGGCAGCCTGAAAATAAAAACGGGCGCATTATCGCTTGTTTTGCGCTGCGGCGCATCCGCCTATCTGCTCAATAGATTGCCTGAAAATTGCAACGATAGCCTGGAATAATGGCAAGCGTTTTTCAGCCCTTGATTTTCAGCACTTGAAATACTGTAAACAAGGCTAGGGCGGTTTAAATTGAAAAAGGCAGCCTGAAAACGCACGCTCTACGTTTTCAGGCTGCCTATGTTTGAGGTTTAACGATTATTCTTCGTCGGGCATTTCACCATCGGTTTCATCCAAAACGTCTTCGGTGATGATGGGGTTTACCAAGCCTTCGGCGCGGATTCTTTCGGCGATTTGGTTGGCGATTTCGGGGTTTTCTTTCAGCCAGATGCGCACGTTTTCTTTGCCTTGCCCGATTTTGTTGCCATCGTAGCTGTACCACGCGCCCGATTTTTGGATGATGCCGTATTTGTCGCCCAAATCAATCAATTCGCCCTCCCAGCTGATGCCTTCGCCGTACAGGATGTCAAACGCAGCGGAGCGGAAAGGCGGTGCCACTTTGTTTTTCACCACTTTCACTTTGGTTTCTTTGCCGATTGGTGTTTCGTCTTTGCCTGTGGGTTTGATTTGCGTTGTGCCGCGAATGTCTATGCGCACGGACGAATAGAATTTCAGCGCGTTGCCGCCGGTGGTGGTTTCGGGGTTGCCGAACATCACGCCGATTTTCATGCGCAGCTGGTTGATGAACACCACCAGTGTGTTGGTTTTTTTGATGTGCCCCGTGAGCTTGCGCAAAGCTTGGCTCATCAAACGGGCTTGCAAGCCGACGTGGCTGTCGCCCATGTCGCCTTCAATCTCGGCTTTGGGCACCAGCGCGGCAACAGAATCCACCACCACCATGTCCACGCCGCCTGAGCGCACCAGCATATCGCAGATTTCTAGGGCTTGCTCGCCTGTGTCGGGTTGCGACACCATCAAATCTTCCACTTTTACGCCGAGTTTGCGGGCGTAAACGGGGTCAAAGGCGTTTTCGGCATCAATAAACGCGCACACGCCGCCGATTTTTTGGCATTGGGCGATGGTTTCCAGACAAAGCGTGGTTTTGCCTGATGATTCCGGCCCGAAAATTTCCACGATGCGCCCGCGCGGCAAGCCACCTACGCCAAGGGCGAGGTCCAGCCCGAGCGAGCCTGTGGAGATGACTTGCAGCTCTTCTTGCGGCGTGCTGCCGTCCATTTTCATAATCGCGCCTTTGCCGAAACTTTTTTCAATTTGGGCGAGGGCGGCTTTGAGCGCGGCGGCTTTGTCGGTGGGTTTATCGGTATTTTTGTCGGATTTTTTTTCTGCCATGATTGGATTCTCTTGTTGTATAGGGTTTTGACGGGGGCGGATTATCGCATAGTTTTCAGGCTGCCTGAAATGGGATTGTGCGAGGATGCTGCTTTCGCTTTGCTGTTTTATTTTCTACGCAGGCTGAGCCTTGTTTAACGTTATGTGGTGATAAACCGTTGCCGTTCCATGCGCTACTGGGGCGTGCATGGTTTTCAGGCTGCCTCACGCGCGGTTTTCGGGATCAAGCGCGGCGGTGGCTTCGCGCAGCCATTGCCATGCAAGGCGGTAGTGGTCGTCGAACGCGTCAAACAGCGCGTCTTCGCTCAACACGCTGTATTCGCCTTCGGTGCGCAGCGACACGGGCAGCCCGTCCGCCACGGCATTCGCGTATGCCATATATTCGGCGGCGTAAAACTTGTCCAGCTCCGTCATGATTTGCGCCGCCTGCCGCCATTGCTGCTGCGCGGCTTCAAGCTGGGGCAAGAGTTGCAGCCAGCGGCGGTATAGGGCTTGGATTTCGTCGATGCGCTGTTGCGCCTGTTCGGGGGTGGGGGGCATGGGGGTTCCTTTCTTTGCATAATTTGGCGGGGGCTACAATTTTAATTTTTTCGGATCAAAGGCGGTGGGGTCGTATTTTAAAATTCGCTTGGTGTAATAATCAGTTAGCTCGGCTAGTTCTTCTTGATAGGCGGGGTTATCGCGGTTGGATAGGATTGTTAGGATGTGAGCATAACCATACACGCCGCCGCAATTTTCAAATGCAGCATGGTTTGCGCCATCTACGCAGTGCGGCAGGCGAATTTTGGGTGGTTTAACCATCAAGGCTTCGCAGTAGATTTCATGCTCCCAGCTGTCGCCAAAGTCGTACACATAAAACAGGCTTTCGCCAACTTTTAATACTTCGTGTAATGATGGTGCGGGCGGATATTTGCCGTTGTCATCGGGCTCAACCATGCTTCCATCTTCGTCCGATGGGGGATACAAGACTTCTCCCCAAGGGTCGCCTTGGCAGAATTGGAATAAGTGTTCGTGATTCCATTCAAAAGCGTTTTGGATAACATAATGCAAATTGTGTAAATCAAAATGCACGGGCACCAATATTCTGCGCCAAATATCGGGCTTGGAATCTATTAAGCGGATATGCAGTTGATAGACTAATGTTGCAGGCGTTCTTTTTGCCATGACGCTTCCTTAAATGATTGCGAGAAAAGGAAATTATCTCAAATTTATTAGCGATGGATAAAGGATTGCTTGCTGTTTTATTTTTGAATATTGCTCGCCCCGCTCCCTCGCATCGCACGCAAATTCTTCAACACATCTTCAATCGCGGGCTTGGCTGGCGTGGCTTGGGCGCAAATGGGGATTTGTTCTACGCTGGCGTAATAAGCGCGGCATTGAGCGCTGAAATCGGCTTGCAGTTGCGGGTAATAATCGCTGT
>CAUQDE010000263.1:0-2979 GCA_963516425.1 uncultured Kingella sp. | reverse complement strand
TCACATGGAAAATCGGCGCTTCCACCATTTTGGCGATGTCGGTGCAATACACGGCGGAGCGGGTGTCGCGGGTGTCGGATGTGGTGAAGCCGATTTGGTTATTGATGACCATGTGTATCGTGCCGCCTGTGCCATAGCCGCGTGTGCGCGATAGGTTAAACGTGGCTTGGTTTACGCCCAAGCCGATAAAGGCGCTGTCGCCGTGAATCAACACGGGCAACACTTGTTCTGTGCCTTTTTCACCGCGGCGGCGTTGTTTGGCGCGTGCCGAGCCTTCTACCACGGGGTTCACAATTTCCAAATGCGATGGGTTGAAGGCAAGGGTAACGTGAACCGCGCCGTGCGGCGTGGCAATGTCGGAGCTGAAACCGTTGTGGTATTTCACGTCGCCGCTGGGGAATTTGATGTCTTGCTTGCCTTCAAATTCGGCAAACAAATCGGCGGGTTTTTTGCCCAGCGCGTTCACCAGCACATTGAGCCGCCCGCGATGCGCCATGCCGATGATGATTTCTTCCACGCCGTCTTTGCTGGCGTTTTGGATAAGGTAGTTCAAGCCTGCAATCGCGCTTTCGCCGCCTTCCACCGAAAAGCGTTTTTGCCCAACGTATTTGGTGTGCAAATAGCGTTCCAGCGTTTCGGCGGCGGTGATTTGTTTGAGAAGGTAGCGTTTTTCGTCTGCGCTGAAATGCGGTGTGGACAAATCGCGCTCAAAGCGGTTGCGTATCCACAGGCGTTCCTCGCGGCTGCCGATGTGCATGTATTCCACGCCGATGTGCTGGCAATAGGTGCGTTGCAGCTTCCGGATGATTTCGGATAGCGGCAGTTTGCCCGAATCGCCCACGGAAAAATCGCCGTCGCCCAGCCCGAACTGCACTGCCATATCGGCGTTGGTTAAGCCATGTTCTTCAGGTTGCAGGCCTTGCACGGGGCGGGGATGGCGCAGTTTGAGCGGGTCTAAATCGGCGGCATCCGAGCCTTGGATGCGGTAGGCGGTAATCAGGCGCAGCACGGCGATTTGTTTTTTCAGCAATTCTTCATCCAAGCCTTTGGCGGCGTTGGTGGCGGTGCGGTGTTGCCGGGCAAGCTGCACGAAAGATTCTTGGATGGGATGGTGGGCAACGTCTTTTTCGCTGTCGCCCGTGGCGGCAAGGTCGGCGAAATAGCGTTGCCATGTTTCTTCAACGGATTGGGGGTTGTCGAGATAGGATTCGTAGAGTTCTTCGATATAGGGCGTGTTTGAACCGAATAAGTAGGAGAAGTTGCGGGCTTCTTTCATGGCACATTATTCCTTTGGGGCAGGGGTGGTGGTTTTAGCTTCGCTGAACAGCGTTTCAGGCTGCCTATGCCTGCTGCGGGCTATTGTAATGTTTTTTTGTGAAGTTATGTAAGGGGATGTAGTTTTTTTTGTAAATAGTGTTGGGGTTTTTGATAAATGGTTTAACGCAATTTGTGCGGCGGTGTTTTTTTGATGGCTGCTTGATTTGCGGTTTTGCTTTATGTATGCTGCCTGCGTTCGTTTGTTTTAGACGGCTTAAACGGCATGCTTTTCAGGCTGCCTTTTTACTTTTGGAGAGGGATAATGAAAATATCGGTGATTTTGGCGCATCCGTATGACGGCAGTTTTAATGCTGCGGTTGCAGAAACTGTTGTAAACGCTTTGCAACGCAAGGGGCATGAAGTGTGGTTTCATCATTTGTACCGCGAGCAGTTCAACCCGATTATGCCCGCGCGAGAATTGGCAAGCGATGCCACAGATGATGCGCTTGTGCGCTTGCATCAAGAAGAAATCCGCCAAGCAGACGGCATTGTTATTGTGCATCCCAATTGGTGGGGGCAGCCGCCTGCCATTTTGACGGGCTGGGTGGATAGGGTGTTGCGAGAAAATGTGGCGTATGCTTTTCCGGAGGGCGACAATGGCGGCGGTTTGCCATTGGGTTTGCTCAAAGCAAAAGCGGCGTTGGTGTTTAATACGTCTAACACGCCGCCAGAGCGGGAAAACGAAGTGTTTGGCGACCCTTTACAACGCTTGTGGTGCGATTGCATTTTCGCTTTTTGTGGCGTAAACGTGTTTGACCGCTTGATGTTTCGCGTGATTGCCGACAGCAGCGAAGCGGAACGAAAAGCATGGTTGCAACAGGCAGAAGCATTGGTTGAGCAATATTTTGCATAATCCGCTTGAATGCTGTTTTCAGGCTGCCGTATCTGCCAAAGGCAGCCTGAAAAGCCGAAACCCTTTCCCCGGCATGAACTTTCCCAGTAAAATGCGCTCTTTCATAAAGGACACACCATGTATAACTACCAATCCGACACCACGCAATTTTTAAACGAATTCATTGAACAACACCCCGAAGAAGCCAAGCAACGCCTGAAAAACCGCTATTTGTTGTGGGACGTAGAACTCAATGCCGATGAACAAAAAGCCTTTGCCGAAGCGCGCATCGCCAAAAAACCTTACACCTACCAAGCCGATTAAGAGCTGATGAAATAATGGAAAATCTGCCAACCAATGCTAAGGGCGGCTTCTATTTCCATGATTAGGCAGCCTGAAAATGACCGTCCACGCCCCCCAGTTCACCCCCGATTTACTCGCCTATCTGCGCCAAATCAGCGAACCCGAACATCCCGTACTCGCGCAAATCCGCGCCCACACCGCAGCGCACCGCCTCGGTAAAATGGCCATCGCTCCCGAGCAAGCCGCCTTGCTCGCATGGCTGGCGCGGCTGATGCGCGTAGAAAATTATCTGGAAATCGGCACGTTCACTGGATACAGCAGCACCGCCATCGCGCTCGCCCTGCCCGAGCACGCGCGGCTCACCTGCTGCGACATCAACGTAACCCACACCGCCATCGCTCGGCAACACTGGCAGCGCGCAGGCATCGCCCACAAAATCACGCTGCACCTGCAACCCGCCATCATCACGCTGGACGAACTCATCGCCCAAGGCAAAGCAGGCAGCTACGACATGATATTCATCGATG
>CAUQDE010000262.1:0-2983 GCA_963516425.1 uncultured Kingella sp. | reverse complement strand
TGCTCGGCGGCGCTCATTTCTTCGCCCAACACGGGCGCGGCGATAATCTGCGGCAGCCTGAAAACCAATTTTGCCTGCGCCGCCAAATCCGCCTGCGACAACACGCTGCCATCTTCCTTGCGCGCGCTTTGCACACGCAAAAAATACGGCATGATTTCGTTTGCCGCCACCTCGCGGATTAAGTCGTGCAACAAGTTCATCGGTTTCATAGCGGCTTTTGGTAAAATGACGGGAACGCAATTTTAACATATCCTTACGTTTTCCACGCCATGCCACGCTTCTATCTCCCCGCCCCCCTAGCCCCGCACACTACGTTTAGCCTGCCCGATAACATCGTGCGCCACATCCACGTTTTGCGGCTTAACACAGGCGACAACATCACCCTATTCAACGGCACGGGCAGCGATTTTGACGCCACCTTGCAAACCATCGGCAAACGCCATGCCGAATGCCACATCCACGCCCAAAGGCAGCCTGAAAACGAAAGCCCGCTCGCCATCACGCTGGTGCAAGCCGTTTCCAGCGGCGAGCGCATGGATTTCACCCTGCAAAAAAGCGTGGAGCTGGGCGTGCGCGCCATCCAGCCCATAATCAGCGAACGCTGCGTGGTGCGGCTCAGCGGCGAGCGAGCCGACAAGCGCGTGCAACGCTGGCAAGACATCGTCATCGCCGCCTGCGAACAAAGCGGGCGCAGCATTGTACCGACTGTGTTGCCGATTGTGTCGTTTAGCGACTATCTGCGCCAAATGCCACCAGAATTGCACCTGATGATGAGCCTGCGCCGCGCCACCACCCTGCGCGACATCGCCCCCGCGCCGCAATCGCTGCGCCTGATGATTGGCCCCGAAGGCGGCTGGACACCCGCCGAAGAACAAGCCGCGCTGGCAGCAGGCGTGCAAACCATCACGCTGGGCAAACGCGTATTGCGCACCGAAACGGCGGCGATGGTGGCGATGGCGGCGATGCAAGTGTTGTGGGGGGATTTTTGAAACGGGTGAGATTGGATTTTAGCTTCGCTGAAACTCGCTTCGCTCGTTTTCAGGCTGCTTAATCGGCGGACAATGTTTATGTTCATCCATCGCGCCGAACGTGTTTCAGGCTGCCTTGTTGTGCAAACAATGGGCAGCCTGAAAGAAAATAAACGAATAGTAGGCTGGGCATGAATGCCCGACCTAATCATCTCTCCCAGTTTAATCGGGAGCGTAAGGGTTTCTAAATTTATAATGCGGTTCGTTCTGGGGAAAACATCCATCATGCCCGCTGCGAATACCAAGCAAACGAGACGGACTTATCCAAGGAGCCTCATTTGAAGGCATCCAAGTATATTTATATAGTGCAGTCTTGGCTTCCCAATCATAGTAAAGAATGCTATTTAGCTTTGTGTAACTATTAAAGTTATTATATGAATAATAAATTAAAACTCGCTTATAGGTTACATCATATAAACCATATCTAACCTCTCCAAAAATTAGAGAATCGGGATATTTTTGTCGTTCTTCCTTAGATATGTCATACAAAACAGATTTAGTTCCATATTTGGCAAGTTCTGCCAAAGCATCGCGCCCACCTATCATTTCAACCCATTTTTCATACGGCACATAAACGGTTACTTTGGCTTGCTTGCAGGCTTCTTTGCCTGCTAAATAAACTTTATAACCGTCAATAACCATATATAACCACCAGATACCAAATGTCAGCATAAAGCCGATAAAGGCAGTAATGCGTGCGGCTCCTTTATCTTTGATACGAATTAACGGCAAAAATGTAGCAAGGCAAACAATGATGAACCACAAAGCCAAACAGAACAAAATGGCAAAACCTAGCATAATTTTCTCCTATTGGATTAAATAGTTTTGTAAACAAGTAAGTAGGTAGCATTTTGCCCAACGTTTTTAAATTGCTCAATATTTTTCGGGCATCAATGCCCGACCTACTTGCTTCGGTTAGCATCATTTATCTGCGCCCAACTTTATTTCAGGCTGCCTTTGGAATGCTGGCACGCGGGCGCAAATATTGGGCAGCCTGAAACCATCGCTCGCGCCCCCTACGGCTTGCTGGCAAGCCGTGCGCTGGCTTAAATCATCGGCAGCCTGAAATCTAAAATGGAACGGCGACGGCTCGCCGCCAAATGTCTGATGAAACAGGGCATTACTGGTTTGCCAAGATGTCGGCGAGCCGCCGACGCTCCAAAATAAAAAAGCAGCCTGAAAACAGTTCTACCCATTTTCAGGCTGCCTTTAAGCGACTTCAATCAATCCAATTTCTTAAAATGGCGACGGCGTTCCAGCTCGCTCAAATAACGCTTACGCAAGCGGATGGATTGCGGCGTAATCTCCACCAGCTCATCATCGTCAATAAACTCCACCGCGCCTTCCAGCGTCAATTTAATCGGCGGCGTTAAGCGCACCGCTTCATCCGTGCCGGTGGCGCGAACGTTGGTCAACTTTTTGCCTTTGAGCGGGTTCACCACCAAATCATTATCGCGGCTGTGGATGCCGATAATCATGCCCTCGTAAATCTTATCGTTGGGCGACACAAACATCCGCCCGCGGTCTTCCAGATTCCACAGCGCATAAGCCACCGCTTCGCCCTGCTCTTGCGACACCAGCACACCGTTGTGGCGGCCGGGCATATCGGGTTTCACGGGCGCATAGTCGTCAAACACATGGCTCATCAAGCCCGTGCCGCGCGTCAGCGTCATAAATTCGCCTTGGAAGCCAATCAAACCGCGCGCGGGGATATGGTATTCCAAGCGCGTGCGTCCGTTGCCATCGCTTTCCATATTAGTCAGCTCGCCGCGGCGGCGGCCCAGCTCTTCCATCACCGCGCCTTGGTTTTCATCGGGCACGTCCACGGTTAAATTTTCATACGGCTCGCATTTTTGCCCGTCAATCTCACGGAACACCACGCGCGGCTTGCCCACTGCCAATTCAAAGCCCTCGCGGCGCATATTTTCCAGCAAAATGGTCAAATGCAATTCGCC
>CAUQDE010000261.1:0-3001 GCA_963516425.1 uncultured Kingella sp. | reverse complement strand
GTGCTGCACTTGCCAGCCTGCGTAGGCACTGTTGTCCACCATGGTTTCGTCTAAATCCACCACCACGGCTTTTTTCTTGCCTTTGGCTGCGCTGGCGTTATCAAAAGCCACTTTTGCCGTGTTAAACGCTTGATACGCCAAGGCTTGATATTCGCCCGATTGCTGCATCCAGTTAATGCCCATCACGGCTTGTTGCTGCAACTGGGCATTGGCTTGGGCTTGCTCATCACCAGATGGCGCGTGTTGCGTGGCGCAGCCTGTTAGGGCAAGCATCAGGCTAAATGCGATGGCGGAAAATTTGGCTGTTCTCATTTGGTTTCTCCTTGTGTTATGAAATGTAAAGAAATTATAACGCAAGGAAACAGGAAACAAAATAGCCAAATGATAAAAACCGTCTGATTGGGGTTCAGACGGCTTTGATTGGGCTTTCAGGCTGCCTCTATGCTTTAAGGCAGCCTGAAAATGGGTTAATGCTTATCTAAAATCAGTTTTCCAACAGCGAGCGCAGCATCCATGCGTTTTTCTCGTGGGTTTGCATGCGGGTGGTCAGCAAGTCGTGGGTGGGTTCGTCGTTGGCTTCGTCCACAGCGGGGAACAGGGCGCGGCAGGTGCGCACCACGGCTTCTTGCCCTTCCACCAATTCGCGAATCATCGCTTGCGCGTCGTTGCGGCTGTTACCCTCGGGGATGGAGGCGAGTTTGGCAAATTCGCTGTATGAACCGGGGGCAAGCTCGCCCAGCGCGCGGATGCGCTCGGCTACTTCGTCCACCGCCAGCGCCAGCTCGGTGTACTGTTGTTCAAACATGGTGTGCAGGCTGTGGAACATCGGGCCGCGCACGTTCCAATGGTAATTGTGAGTTTTCAGATAAAGGGTGTAGGTATCCGCCAGCACTTTGGACAAGCCTTGGGCGATGGTTTGGCGTTGTTGTTCGGTCATGCCGATGTTGATGCTCATGGTGTTTCCTTTCAAATTAAGAACGCTGGACATCCAGCGGTTTTTATAATAGCACTAATCAATAGTGTTTTCAAAATTAATTTTATTTTTTTATTTTGCTTCATTTTGGTTTTGCTGCGTGAGCCGCCTATGCGGTTTGCACAATCTGCTGTTTTCCCAAAATTTGAGGCAGCCTGAAAACCGAATTTCAGGCTGCCTCAACCTCACGCATCAAACATGCGCGCGGCTTTCTCCTTCTCCGTCCACATTCTCGGCACAACGGGCGCACACGGTTTTATGCCCGGCCACCGTGCCCACGGTTGCCACATAATGCCAGCAGCGTTCGCATTTGGGCGCGGCGGATGCGGCTACTTCGGCGGCGAAAGCATCGCCCTGTTGCAGCGTGATTTTGGAAACCAGCATGGCAAAGCGCAACTCTTCGCCCAGCGTTTTCAGGCTGCCTAACACAGGCTCGGGCGCGGTCAACACCACTTCCGCTTGCAGCGATGAGCCGACGGCTTTATTGGCACGCAAAGGCTCAATCGCCGCGTTCACCACGGCGCGGGCTTCGCGGATATGCTTCCATTTTTCCACCAGCGCGGCTTCGCTGGCGGGGTTTATCGGCGGGAAGTCGTGCCAAGTGTGATACAGCACGCTGTCTTCCTCACCGCCGCCGATGATGTCCCACGCCTCCTCGGCGGTGAAACACAAAATCGGCGACATCAGCAACACCAAGCTGCGCGTGATGTGATACAGCGCGGTTTGCGCCGAGCGGCGGGCGTGGCTGTTGGTTTTGGTGGTATAGAGGCGGTCTTTCAGAATATCCAAATAGAACGCGCCCAAGTCTTCCGAGCAGAACTGCACCAGCTCTTGCACGGCAAAGTGGAAGGCGTAGCGCGGATAATGTTCGCCCGCCAATTTCTCTTGCAACTGCCGCGCCAGCACCAGCGCGTAGCGGTCAATTTCCACCATATCGGCTTGCGGCACAGCGTCTTCAATCGGATTGAAATCGCTCAAATTGGCAAACAAGAACGCCAGCGTGTTGCGAATGCGGCGATAGCTTTCGGTAACGCGCTTTAAGATTTCTTTGGAAATCGCCAAATCGCCCGAATAATCGGTTGCCGCTGCCCATAAGCGCAGAATATCCGCGCCGAACTCGTTGTACACCTCTTGCGGCGCAACCACATTGCCAACCGATTTGGACATTTTGCGCCCGTTTTGGTCCACCACGAAGCCGTGCGTCAAAAGCTGTTTGTACGGCGCGCGCCCGAACGCGGCGCAGCCTGTGAGCATGGACGATTGGAACCAGCCGCGATGTTGGTCGCTGCCTTCCAAATACAAATCGGCAGGCCAAGCCAATTCTTCGCGCTGTTTCAACACGGAATAATGCGTGCTGCCCGAATCAAACCAAACGTCCATGGTGTCGGGCAGTTTGTCGTATTGCGCGCAGTCTTCGGGCGGCAGAATGTCGGCTTTGTCCAATTCAAACCATGCGTTGATGCCTTTTTCTTCAATTTTTTGGGCGACTTTTTCCAACAATTCGGCAGAATCGGGGTGCAGTTGCCCTGTTTCTTTGTGCGCGAAAAACGCCATCGGCGTGCCCCAATAACGCTGGCGGGAAACCACCCAGTCGGGGCGTTGCTCAATCATCGCTTGCAGGCGGGCGCGCCCCCATGCGGGGAAGAACTCGGTGTCGTCCACCGCTTGCAGCGCATCGTTGCGCAGCGTGTTGCCTTTTTTGCCTGCTTTGTCCATGCCGATAAACCATTGCGGCGTGGCGCGGTAAATCAGCGGGGTTTTGTGTCGCCAGCAATGGGCGTAGCTGTGTTCAATTTTGCTGTGGGCAAGCAAGCGTCCTTTTTCTTCTAGCCATTCCAAAATGATGGGATTGGCTTCCCACACGGTTTTGCCTGCCACGCGCGGCACGCTGTTAACAAACCGCCCTGCGCCGTCAATAGGGTTGATGAGCTGGATGTCGTATTGCTTGCAGACAAAATAGTCTTCCATACCATGCGCGGGCGCGGTGTGCACCAAGCCTGTACCTGCATCGGTGGTAACGTGGCTGCC
>CAUQDE010000260.1:0-3011 GCA_963516425.1 uncultured Kingella sp. | reverse complement strand
TATCGCACCTACCACGGCAGCGCGATGAGTTTGCCCGTGCAACGCGCCAGCATCGCCGCTTGGAACGATGAAGCCCACGTTGAAGCCAACCGCCGCGCCTATCAGCAAAAATTTGACCGCGTTGTGCCCATTTTGCGGCAAAAATTCAGCGTAACCATGCCGCAAGCCTCGTTCTACCTTTGGCTGCCCATCCCCGACGGTGACGATTTACGCTTCACGCAGGAACTCTACCGCGCCACAAGCGTGCAAGTGTTGCCAGGGCGGTTTTTCGCCCGCGACACCGAACACGGCAACCCCGGCAAAGGCTATGTACGCATTGCCTTGGTGGACGAAATTGAAAAATGCGTGGAAGCCGCCGAGCGCATTGTTGCTTGGTATCAAGCGTAAAAGCGTTTTCAGGCTGCCTATATAACGCATGAGGCAGCCTGAAACGCATCGCGCGGGTTTCCAAACATCATCATGCTGCAAAACCCAACCGCCGAATACATCCCCTTTTATCCCAACTAAGGCAGCCTGAAATCCCCCACCCCCACTTTCAGGCTGCCTATCCCCTCCCAAAGCCCACATCATGCAAGAAAACAAATACACCAGCGAACAAATCCTCTGGGTAAAACACCACAGCCCCACCCACATCACCTTTGCCACCACCCGCCCCGAAAGCTATCGCTTCGCCGCAGGGCAGTTCGCCCGCCTCGGCTTTACCCAAGACGCAGGCTACATTTGGCGCGCCTACTCCATCACCTCCGCCGAATACGCCGACACGCTGGAATTTTTCGCCATCCTGATTCCCGATGGCGAAATGTCCGCCAAACTCGCCGCCATGCAAGCGGGCGACAGCATCTTGCTAGACAAAACCGCGCAAGGCTTCTTTCTGCCCGAGCGTTTTCCCGACGGCAACGATTTGATTATGCTGTGCACAGGCTCGGGCATCGCCCCGTTTCTTTCCATTATCCAGCAACCTGAAATCTGGCAACGCTTCGACACGCTCGCGCTCGCCCACAGCGTGTCACACAACAACGATTTGATTTTTAACGACCACATCGCCCAGCTTGCCGAGCATCCGCTGGTGGGCGAGTATCACCACAAACTGCGCTTCGTGCCCATCACCACGCGCGAAACCGACCGCGAACGGCTGCATTTCAGGCTGCCTGAAAGTCTGCGCAACGGCAGTCTCAGCCAAGCATTCCAACTCACGTTCAGCAAAGAACGCAGCCGCTTCATGCTCTGCGGCAACCCCGCCATGGTGCAAGACACATTCAAAGCCCTGTTAGACCAAGGCTTCGCCATGCACCGCAACAAAATCCCCGGGCAAATCATGATGGAAAACGGGTTTTAAACCCCCTGCCCGCCAGCGGCACGGCTGCCTAAAATTGACACGCATCAACCAATCCGAGCCCACCTATCGCCCATAAATAGCGTATAATGCGCCCCGTCATTTTCTTTCAGGCTGCCGCCTGAATCATTTTGTAAACACGATAAACCATGATAAGGAAGGTTTAGTATGAGTTTAGTTGAGCTGAAAGTGCCCGATATTGGCGGACACGAAAATGTGGACATCATCGCCGTGGAAATCAAAGCAGGCGACACCGTTGCCCTGGAACAAACTTTGATTACTTTGGAAACAGACAAAGCCACCATGGATGTGCCCGCCGAAACCGCAGGCGTAGTGAAAGAAGTTAAAGTTAAAGTGGGCGACAAAATTTCAGAAGGCGGCGTGATTGCTGTGGTGGAAGCCGCAGGCGCAGCCGAAGCCCCCAAAGCAGCCCCCGCTGCCGAAGCACCCAAAGCCGCAACTCCCGCTCCCCAAGCCGCGCAATTTGCAGGCTCTGCCGATGCCGAATACGACGTGGTTGTGTTAGGCGGCGGCCCCGGCGGTTACTCTGCCGCCTTTGCCGCAGCCGACGAAGGCTTGAAAGTTGCCCTGATTGAACAATACAGCACTCTGGGTGGCGTATGCCTGAACGTGGGCTGCATCCCGTCCAAAGCCCTGTTGCACAACGCAGCCGTAATCGACGAAGTGAAACACCTTGCTGCCAACGGCATCAAATTCAACGAACCCGAAATTGACATCAACGGCTTGCGTGGTTACAAAGAAAAAGTTATCGCCAAACTAACTGGCGGCTTGGCTGGCATGGCAAAAGCGCGCAAAGTGGACATCATTCGCGGTAATGGTCAATTTGTTGGCGCGAACCACATTGAAGTTGCTTTGACTGAATCCGCTCAATACGAACAAGCCACGCAAACAGGCGAGAAAAAAACCGTTGCCTTCAAAAATGCGATTATCGCCGTGGGCAGCCGCGTGGTGAAACTGCCGTTTATCCCCGAAGACCCACGCATTGTGGATTCAACTGGCGCTTTGGAATTGCGCCAAGTACCAGAGCGCATGCTGATTATCGGCGGTGGTATCATCGGCTTGGAAATGGGCACCGTTTACAGCACGCTAGGCGCACGTTTAGACGTGGTAGAAATGATGGACGGCCTGATGCAAGGCGCGGATCGCGACTTGGAAAAAGTATGGGAAAAAATGAACGCCCATCGCTTTGACAACATCATGACTGGCACCAAAACTGTTGCCGTGGAAGCCAAAGAAGATGGCATCTACGTTACCTTTGAAGGCGAAAAAGCGCCCAAAGAGCCACAACGCTACGACTTGGTGTTGGTTGCCGCAGGTCGCGCACCCAACGGCAAACTTTGCTCCGCCGAAAAAGCAGGCGTGGCAGTAACCGAACGAGGCTTTATCGAAGTGGACAAACAACAACGCACCAACGTGCCTCACATCTACGCCATCGGCGACGTAGTCGGCCAACCTATGCTGGCGCACAAAGCGGTACACGAGGCACACGTTGCCGCTGAAAACTGCGCGGGACACAAAGCCTACTTTGACGCCCGCGTTATCCCTGGCGTGGCTTACACCGACCCCGAAGTGGCTTGGGTGGGCGTTACCGAAGAAATCGCTAAACGCGATGGCATCAAAATCACCAAATCTGTGTTCCCTTGGGCAGCATCAGGTC
>CAUQDE010000259.1:0-3024 GCA_963516425.1 uncultured Kingella sp. | reverse complement strand
GAACCTTGGCTCATCGCCCCCAGCGAACCCATGCCGCGATACGATTTATACGCCCGCCCTTGGTACAGCTCGATTTCGCCCGGCGCTTCGTCTGTGCCCGCAAACATCCCGCCCAGCATCACGCAATCCGCGCCCGCCGCCAACGCTTTGGCGATGTCGCCCGAAAAACGGATGCCGCCGTCGGCAATCACCGAAACGCCCGTGCCCTTCAAGGCTTCGGACACATTATGCACCGCTGTCAATTGCGGCACGCCCACGCCCGCCACGATGCGCGTGGTGCAAATGGAACCCGGGCCGATGCCCACTTTCACCGCATCCGCGCCCGCTTTTGCCAAGTCCAGCGCCGCCGCCGCCGTGGCGATGTTGCCGCCGATAACCTGCACATCAGGGAAAGTCTGCTTCACCCATTTCACGCGGTCAATCACGCCTTGGCTGTGCCCGTGCGCCGTGTCCACCACCAGCACATCCACGCCCGCTTCCACCAGAGCCCGCACGCGCGCTTCGGTTTCGCCGCCCGTGCCCACCGCCGCGCCCACGCGCAAACGCCCCTCGCTGTCTTTGTTGGCATTGGGAAACTCGGTGTTTTTAACGATGTCTTTCACCGTAATCAAGCCTTTGAGCTCGTCTTGCTCATTCAAAACAAGCACGCGTTCGATTTTATGCCGGTGCATCAATTCGCGTGCTTCTTCGATACTCGTGCCAACGGACACAGTAACCAATTTTTCGCGCGGGGTCATAATAGCGCGCACGGGCAAATCCAAGCGCGTTTCAAAACGCAAATCGCGGTTGGTAACAATGCCGATTACCTTGCCGTTTTCTACCACCGGCAAGCCCGACATTTTGCGCTTGCGCTCCTGGCGCTCCGCCAGCAAATCGCCAATCAGCTTATCGGGCGACACGGTAACCGGGTCTTTCACCACGCCGCTTTCATGGCGTTTCACCTTGCGGACCGCCAAGGCCTGCTGTTCAACGGTCATGTTTTTGTGAATGATGCCGATGCCGCCTTCTTGCGCCATAGAAATCGCCAAGCGCGCCTCGGTAACCGTGTCCATGGCGGCCGACAGCAAGGGCAGGTTCAGAGTAATTTTTTTAGTGAGCGGGGTTTTGAGCGAGACATCGCGCGGAAGAATTTGAGAATGGGCGGGGACGAGCAGAACGTCGTCGAACGTGTAGGCTTTTTCTATGATGCGCATTTTTTCATACCTTTACGGCTGTTTAAAATGCACGCGATTGTAGCATATTTGACGCGTTTTCAGGCAGCCTGAAAACGGTTTTCATGACAGGGCGAAAGAAACCCATTAGAATTCAGTCTGTTTACACGCAGTGTGCTTTGATAACTTAAACAAGGAAAAGATTATGAAAACGAAAATTGCTTTATCCGCCATCGCTTTGGCGATTGCCGCCTCGTCTGCCATCGCCGCCGATACTTCTATCTTCACATGGAAGCAACGCAGCGGCGCAACCGCGTTTGCCGACACGCCCCCGGGCTTGAAAATGGGGCGCGCCAGCACCATCAACGTACGCACGCGCACCGTAACCCCGCCGCCCGTTGTGAAAAAAGACGACCCCAATATGTCCACCGCCGACAAACAAGCCGCGTTGAACAAAGAAATCGAAGAAGAAAACCGCCGCAAAGAAGAAGCCAACAAAAAACAAATGGAAGAAGCGAAAAAAGAAAACTGCAAAGCGGCGCAAATGAACAAAGAAACCGTAACCAAAGCCAACGCGAAAAACAAAGATGCGTTGATTCCCAAATACGATGCCGATATTGCCAAATACTGCAACTAATCCGGCATAAAACGCTTTTCAGGCTGCCTAATATTCCATATTTAGGCAGCCTGAAATTTTATTACTATCTTGTAAAATCAAACGTTTAAAACCGCATCTTGGCGGGCGCTCTTGTATCTCCGCGCCAACTACACCATACTACATCCGCGCAATCGCGTAAGGCAACGCTCTATATCTAAATAGCATTCGCAGTCGGCATTGCCCTCAACAACTCATCAAGGAGACCGTCATGGCTAAAAATCTAAACGTGTTTGACAAAGAGTATGGCTTATTGATTAACGGCGCGTGGACGAAGCCCGCCAATTTGCTCGCTTCCTACAACCCCGCCAATGGCGCGGAACTGGCAAAATTCACCGATGCCAGCGATGCCGATGTGGATGCCGCTGTTGCCGCCGCGCAAGAAGCGTTCAAAACTTGGAAAAAAACCACCACCACCGAGCGCGCGGCTATTTTGAACAAAATCGCTGACGTGATTGACGAGAACGCCGAATTATTCGCGCTGCAAGAAACGCTGGACAACGGCAAACCCATCCGCGAAACCCGCGCCGCCGATATTCCGCTGGCTTCCGACCATTTTCGCTATTTTGCCAGCGTGATTCGCGGCGAAGAGGGCACTGCCAACCAATTGGACGAGGAAGATTTGTCGCTGGTGTTGCGCGAGCCGATTGGCGTGGTGGGGCAAATCATTCCGTGGAACTTCCCGTTTTTGATGGCGGCTTGGAAAATCGCGCCTGCGTTGGCGGCGGGCTGCACCATTGTGATTCATCCGTCCAGCAGCACGTCTTTGAGCCTGTTGTCGCTCGCGCAAAAAATCAACCATTTGCTGCCCAAAGGCGTGTTGAATGTGATTACGGGGCGCGGCAGCAAATCGGGCGAATATATGCTGCACCACAAAGGCTTTAACAAGCTGGCGTTCACAGGTTCAACCGAAGTGGGCCGCCGCGTGGGCATTGCCGCTGCGGAATTGCTGATTCCTTCCACTTTGGAATTGGGCGGCAAATCGGCCAACATTTTCTTTGACGATATGCCGTTTGACAAAGCGCTGGAAGGCGCGCAAAAAGGCATTTTGTTCAACCAAGGGCAAGTGTGCTGCGCGGGTTCGCGGATTTTTGTGCAAGAGGGCATTTACGATAAATTCGTTGCCGCGCTGGCAGAGGAATTCAAAAAAGTGAAACTGGGCCTGCCTTGGGAAGACGACACGCAAATGGGTTCGCAAGTGAACGCGGGGCAGCTGGA
>CAUQDE010000258.1:0-3052 GCA_963516425.1 uncultured Kingella sp. | reverse complement strand
CCGCCTTCGTAAATCAAATCCACAATCAGCTTCATTTCGTGCAAGCATTCAAAATAAGCCATTTCAGGCGCGTAGCCCGCTTCGGTAAGCGTTTCAAAGCCTGTTTTAATCAGCTCAACCAAGCCACCGCATAGCACAGCTTGCTCGCCGAACAAATCGGTTTCGGTTTCTTGGCGGAAGTCGGTTTCAATCACACCACCTTTGGTGCCGCCGTTAGCCGCCGCGTAAGACAACGCCACATCGCGCGCTTTACCTGTGGCATCTTGGTGTACGGCAATCAGCGAAGGCACGCCGCCGCCTTTCAAAAATTCACTGCGCACGGTGTGCCCCGGGCCTTTGGGCGCAATCATGATTACGTCCACGCCTTTGGGCGCAACGATTTGGTTGTAGTGAATATTGAAGCCGTGGGCAAATGCCAAGGCTGCGCCGTCTTTCAAATTGGGCGCGATTTCGTTTTTGTAAACCAGCGGTTGGTTTTCATCGGGCAACAGAATCATCACTACATCCGCCGCTTTGGTGGCTTCGGCAACGGTGCGCACGTCAAAACCTGCCGCCACCGCTTTGTTCCAAGACGCGCCTTGGCGCAAGCCCACCACCACGTTTACGCCGCTGTCTTTCAAGTTGGCAGCGTGGGCATGACCTTGCGAGCCATAGCCGATAATGGCAACGGTTTTGCCTTTGATAAGGGATAAATCAGCGTCTTTGTCGTAATAAACTTTCATGAGGTTTCCTTTGCTTTCAAAAGATTAGAGAACGGGTTGATTTTCACCTACCTGACAAAGGGGCAGTCTCGTTTGGAAACGGCGGCTTTATCAAATCGGGCAACGGTTGTGCCGTTGTCGTGCGATAAAAATGCGAAATGAGCGCGAATGTTACACCATTTGTAACGGAACGTAAATTTCAGGCAGCCTGAAAATACGCAAAGCAAAAATATTTTACGAATAGTTATCATTCGTTAATTAAGTTGAATTACAATGCCGCGCTTTTGTTTGATTTCCCTGTTTTTTAACCCTGTTTTTGAAAGAATTCCCATGACCATCCGCAAAACATGGCTCGCCGCCAGCGTGTCCGCCGCTTTGTTCAGCTTGGCAGCGCAAGCCGCAGACGAAACCACTTCCACTGCGGCTGCCGAAAGCAGCGCGCAAACGCAAACCCTGCAAAACATCATCGTTTCCGGCGTAAACCGCAGCACACGCACCGAAAACAAAGACACCTACACCACCTCGGCGATGAAAACCACCACGGGCTTGGCGTTGTCGCCCAAGGAAACGCCGCAATCGGTGAGCGTGATTACCAAAAAACAATTAAGCGAACGCGGCATCACCAATATGCAGGATGCGCTTAAAACCACCACGGGCATCAATGTGATTCCCGATTCTGCCCGCTGGCGTTATCAATCGCGCGGCTTTTTTATTGACAAGATTGAAGAAGACGGCATCGCGACCTCTGTGCCGGGTTCATCCGGCAACCCTTGGAACAACCCGCAAAGCATGACCAACTTGGCAATTTACGACCACATTGAAGTGGTGCGCGGCGCAACAGGTTTAACGCAATCCAACGGCGAACCGGGCGGCACAATCAACGCCGTGCGCAAAAAGCCCACTGCCAAAACCCAAGCATCCGCCACCGTTCAAGCCGACCGCTTTGGCAAAGTTTATGCCACAGGCGATGTTTCAGGCAGCCTGAACGAAGCCAAAACCGTTCGCGGGCGCTTGGTTGGCGCCATCAGCCGCAACGATAATTTCCAAGACAAAAAAGCGGGCAACGAGCAGATGATTTATGGCGTTGCCGATGCGAATTTGGGCGAGAATACCAAAATCACCGCAGGCGCAATGTTCCAACACAATCAAGAAACGCCGGAAATTTACGGCGTGCCAATGGGCAACGGCTTCAATTTGAATCTGCCTTATAAAACCTATTTGGGCGCGGATTGGAACAAAAGTAAATTCAACAAGCTAAACGTGTTCACCGAGCTGGAACACTATTTCAACGATGATTGGAAAGTGAGCAGCAAACTGGACTTCACCCGCTCCACTTCCGAGCAAAACTTTGCCTTTATTGCCAACACAGGCGGGCGTTTTCCGGGCGTGGCAAGAAACGGCTTGTTAAGCGGTGCAACCGAAAATATCCAAAACTACCAAAACACGGGCAGAACATGGGCTTGGCAAAACAACCTGACAGGCAAATTTGATTTGTTTGGCAAGAGCCACGATGTGTTCGCCACGCATTCGTATATCAGAGAGAAAAGCGATTCGTATAACGTGTGGAAAGCGCGCAAGTCGCATCCCTACAACGTTTATACGTTTGATTGGGGCAGCCTGAACAAGCCCGATTGGTCAAAAGGCAATGCCAATTACACCGATACCAGCACCACCGTTACCAACCATGCCCTATCGGTTGGCGTTCGTTGGAACCCATTGGACAACCTGCATATTCTGTCGGCATGGCGGTTTACCCATTGGACGCATAAGTCTGAAAACCATAAAACCAAAAAACGCGCCGATTACCACAAAAATACGTTCGTGCCCTATCTTGGCATCAACTACGACATCACGCCCAACCACACCCTTTATGGCAGCTACACCACCATTGATAAACCGCAACGTGTGGTTGACATGAACAACAGCTTGCTTGACCCTATCAAGGGCAAAAACTACGAATTGGGCTGGAAAGCGGATTGGTTCGGCAATGGCAAATTGCAATCCTCGCTGGCACTCTTTCGCGTGTATCAAACCAACCGTCCTTACGATTTAGACAAACGCAACAGCGCGGGCGAGTGGGCGTATGTGGCGCAAGGCAAAATCCGCAGCCAAGGCTTTGAAGCGGAATTGTCGGGCAACATTACCGATAACTGGATGGTGTTTGCAGGCTATACCTACAACACCAGCAAATACATGCAAAACGAAGGCGGCAGTTACACGATTGGCACGAATTTCAGCAAACACACGCCGCGCCACATGTTCCGCCTGTTTACCAGCTACCGCTTGCCGTTTGACAACCAAAAATGGACGATTAACGGCGGCATCACCGCGCAAAGCAGCACCAACAGCTT
>CAUQDE010000257.1:0-3055 GCA_963516425.1 uncultured Kingella sp. | reverse complement strand
GCCCACCCCCATCCCCAACTACTCGCCTACGCCGCCCGACACGCCCACAGCCGCGTACTCGGCACGCAAAAAATCCCCATGCTGCTGCCGCCCATCGCAAAAGCAGCCTGAAAAACCCGCGCAATCCAGTTAAAATACCCCCTTGCCGTTTTCAGGCTGCCTTATCACCGCGCAAAGCCATCCATTGCGTCTTGTGCCAGCCAAACCGCTCAGGCAGCCTGAAAACCGGTATAACAAATTGCAGCGAAGCCCCAAGCCCAGCCCCAATCCCTTTCCCGCCAACCCTTCCCGCCGCCCCCAAGGCAGCCTGAAACCGATTCCATGTCCACACACAAAACCCCACTGCTAGACAAACTCCTAGACCGCAACCTGCTCAAAAACGGCGAAACCTACGACAAAACCTTCGTTTGGCTTTTGCTATGCCTGCTCTGCTTCGGCTTGGTGATGGTGTATTCCGCATCCGGCGCGCAAGCAGGGCTAAACAGCTACGACAACCGCGGCTTCTTTCTCATCAAACAAACCCAATTCGCCCTGCTCGGGCTGGCCGTCTCGTTCGGGCTGATGCGCGTGCCGATGTGGCGCTGGCAACGCTGGACAACCTATCTGCTGCTGCTCACGCTGTTTGTGATGATATTTGTTCCGTTTACGGGCGAAGTGGTCAATGGCGCGCGCCGCTGGCTGCCCACGCCGTTTGGCTTCAAAATCCAGCCCAGCGAATTGTTTAAATTCATCACCATTATGTATATGGCGAGCTTTTTCAAACGTCGCGTGGATGTGTTGCACGATTTTCGCCGCGTGTTGATGGTGGGCATTCCCATCGCCGTGGGCATCACGCTGGTTGCCCTTACGCGCGATTTGGGCTCGGCGTTGGTGATTCTCGCCATCTTCCTGTGCCTGCTTTATCTTGCCAGCGTGCCGATGAAATGGTTTTGGAGTGCCGTTGCCGTAACCGTTGCCGCCACCGTGTTGATGATTATCACCTCCGAATTTCGTATGCGCCGCATGGAAGTAATGTGGCAGCCGTGGAAAGACCCCACAGGCACGGGTTATCAAGGCTTAGGCTCGCTGCTTTCCATGAACCAAGGCGACCTGCTCGGCACAGGCTTGGGCAACGCCATCATGAAACGCGGCTTTTTGCCCGAAGCGCACACCGACTTCATCCTTGCCGTGATTGGCGAAGAACTTGGGCTTATCGCCGTTGCCGCGCTGGCGTTTGTTTACTTGTGGATTATTTGGCGCGCCTTTTCCATCGGCAAACAAGCCCGCGATTTGGATTTGCATTTCAACTCGTTTATCGCCACAGGCGTGGGCGTGTGGGTGGCGGCGCAAAGTTTTGTGAACATCGGCGTAAACATCAGCCTGTTGCCCAACAAAGGGCTAACCCTGCCGCTGATTTCCTACGGCGGCTCATCGCTGGTGATTATGCTGATTGCCTTTACCATGCTGCTGCGCGTGGACTACGAAAACCGCCTGCGCATCCGCGGCTTCTCCGTTGCCGACCCGCGCGAGCGCAAGGCGAAAGCCGCGCCTAATAGGCAGCCTGAAAATTGAGTTTCGGCGAAACTAAACGAATAAAGCCGTAGGATGTGTGGCTCAGCCACGCACCGTTTAGCCCTGTTCAACCAATGGCGCGTAGCAAACCATACACCCCACTTACTTAACGACCCAAAGGCAGCCTGAAACCCCATCCCACCCATTTTCAGGCTGCCTCCCCCCAACACCCCACAGAAAGCCCCACCATGACCCCAAAAACCATCCTCCTCATGGCAGGCGGCACAGGCGGACACATCTTCCCCGCCCTCGCCGTCGCCCAATCCCTGCAACAACAAGGACACCGCGTTATCTGGCTCGGCAGCCACGACAGCATGGAACAACGCCTCGTGCCGCAGCACAACATCCCGTTGGAACTCATCGCCATGAAAGGCGTGCGCGGCAAAGGGCTGCTGCGCAAACTCGCCCTGCCCTTTATGCTGCTGCGCTGCGTGCAAGCTGCCAAAACCATCATCCGCAAACACAACATCAACGCCGTGATTGGCTTTGGCGGCTTTGTTACCTTCCCAGGGGGGCTCGCCGCCAAGCTCCTTGGCGTGCCAATTTTTGTGCACGAACAAAACGCCGTGGCAGGCATGGCAAACAAACGGCTCGCCAAATGGGCAGCGCGCGTGTTGTACGCCTTTCCTCAAGCCTTCCCGCAATACCCCGATGGCTTAGTGGGCAACCCCGTCCGCGCCGAAATCGCCGCCCTGACCGCGCCCGAAAGCCGCTTTGCCGAACGCCAAGGCAGCCTGAAAATCGCCATTGTGGGCGGCAGCTTGGGCGCGCAAGTGCTCAACGAAACCGTGCCCGCCGCGCTTGCCCTGTTGCCCGAAGCGCAACGCCCCCGCATCACGCATCAATCGGGGCGCGGCAATCTAGCCACGCTGCAAGCCGCCTACCAACAAGCAGGCGTAGCAGCCCAATGCATTGAATTTGTGGACGACATGGTCGCGCTATACCGCGAAGCCGACGTGCTGATTTGCCGCGCAGGCGCGCTCACCATCGCCGAGCTCACCGCCGCCGGCGTGGGCGCGCTGCTCGTGCCCTTCCCCTACGCCGTGGACGACCACCAAACCGCCAACGCGCGCTACATGGTCGCCACCGAAGCAGGCTTGCTGCTGCCGCAATCGCAGCTCACCGCGCAAAAGCTCGCCCAAATCATCGGCGGCTTAACGCGCGAGCAATGCCTTGCATGGGCAAGCCGCGCCCGCACGCTCGCCATGCCGCACAGCGCCGATAAAGTCGCCGAGATTGTGCTGGATACGATTGATACAAAATAGGCTGATACAAAATAGGCAGCCTGAAAACGCCTCTCCCCCGTTTTCAGGCTGCCTACCGATACACCCAAACCCCATCCCCGTTCACAAGGAACCCCCCATGGAAAATTGCGCCCCCCTTCTCGCCTCTGTCGATTTAGGCTCCAACAGCTTCCGCCTGCAAATCTGCCAAAACAACAACGGGCAGCCGCAGCTGGTGGAAAACATCAAACAAATGGTGCGCTTTGCCGGCGGCTTGGATG
>CAUQDE010000256.1:0-3061 GCA_963516425.1 uncultured Kingella sp. | reverse complement strand
AATGCTGTGGAAGCTGAACATCAGCTTTTCGCCTGCGCCGTATTGTTTGCGGTAGTTGGCGATTTGTTGGGCAACGGCGCGGATGTAGCCCGTGTGGAAATAAAAGCGCGAGATAGTGCGCACCGACATCTGGTTGCGCTCGTGTTCCAATTCGCCCAGCACTTTGTCCAACGCCGCGCCCGTGCTGCTGGCGGCGTATTGCGGATACAGCGGCAACACAATCACCCGCCCCACGCCTTTGCTTTTGAGCGTGCTCATCGCTTCGTGGATGCTGGGTTTGCCGTAGCTCATGGCGTAGGCGCAATGGATATTTTCAGGCAGCCTTTCGCGCAGGCCTTCCAGCTGGCGGTGGGTGAACACTTTGAGCGGCGAGCCTTCTTTGAGCCAGATTTTTTCGTATAACCGCGCGGCATGGCGGCTGCGAAACGGCAGGATGATGCCGCGCAGCAGCGGCTGCCACAGCCAAGGGGAAAGCTCTATCACGCGCGGGTCGGATAAAAAATCGCGCAAAAAGGGGCGCACGGCTTCGGGCGTGGGCGCTTCGGGCGTGCCCAGATTAACAAGCAACACGCCGACTTGGTTTTGTTCGGCAAGGGGGATGGAAAATTCGGGGTGAAAATTCATGGTTTAAAACCGCGCAAGGCGGCGTTGTTGATGGGGAGTGTGAGGCGGTTTTAGCTACGCTGAACTTCGTTTCAGGCTGCCTCTGCTATGAATTACACATAGCTTTTGCTGCGGGTTAAATCCATAATCAGCAAGGGATTATCTTCGCGCATTTTGTCAATTAACTCTTGGCAACGGTAGGTTTTGGGGGTTTCCCAAAGCCAGTCTAATTCGGCTTGGGTAAGCCCCACCATTTGCAGAAATTGCACTTTGCCATTGGGCGTATCCATTTCGGGCAGCTTGGGGTCGGGCGCAAAGGCGATGCCCACAATGGCGGTGTCGGTGTCCAGCCGCACGGGCCCGTTGGCAGGGATAAAGTGATAGGGTTCAAACCATTTGCCGCTGTCAAACACATAGCGAGCAAGGTTGTTCATCACATTAATCACCCATATAGGCTCATGGTTTGCGCCGTTTTGGTTTTTGTCGTCTGCAACAGGGGCGATGCGGCAGGTAAATTCAAAACCCCATTTGCTGAAATCGGCTTCCGCGCTTTCGGGGTCAAAATACAACTCGCTCATGCCGTAGGAAATCAGATGGCGGTGGAACTGCTGCTCATCGCAATCGTAGATGCTTACGCCGTCTAGCGGGTCTTTGCCGCCTATCATGTATTTGACGATGGTGCCGTAGTGGCGTGGCTCTTGGTTGGGATAAAGGGCGTCAATGGCGACATCCATAGCGTTCCAGCCGACGGCTTCGTCTTCGCTGAATTGGGCGCGGTATTCTGCTTCGGTCATGGGGTTCTCCTTGGGCGAAATAGGCTGCTTACCGTTTTCAGGCTGCCTATGCAGGCTATGACGCAGCGTGGTGGGCTTGGGCTAAACCGTGTTCACTGGTCTGCGCTAACGGGCGGCAAGGTCATCGCCAGCACGCTTTGAGTTTGCTGGGCGCGGAAGTCTGTCAGCTTTTGTGCTAAGTTGTTGTCTTGGTTGGCAAGCAGCGAAATGGCAAACAGGGCGGCGTTGGCTGCGCCTGCTTCGCCGATGGCAAAGGTGGCAACGGGCACGCCTTTGGGCATTTGCACGATGGACAGCAGCGAATCTTCGCCGCGCAGATATTTGCTGGGCACGGGCACACCGAGCACGGGCAGCGTGGTTTGTGCGGCAACCATGCCTGGTAGATGCGCTGCGCCGCCTGCGCCTGCGATAATGGCTTGCAGACCGCGTTCACGCGCGGTTTTGGCGTAGTCAAACATTAAATCGGGGGTGCGGTGGGCGGAGACGACTTGAGCTTCGTAGTCCACGCCAAATTGTTGCAGCATTTTGGCGGCGTGTTCCATGATGTGCCAATCGCTGTTGCTGCCCATGATGATGCCTATTTTTGCCATGGCGGATTATCCTTTTCGCTACGCTGAACGGGGTTTCAGGCTGCCTTATTTGAAGAAATCGCCCATGCCTGCGGGCAGGCCTTGGGTGAACTGCGCCATTTTGGCGGAAGTGGCGGCTTCGCCTTTTTCGTGCGCGTCGTTGATGGCGGCGAGGATGAGGTCTTCTAGCATTTCGGGGTCGTCGGCGGCTTCGCTGATTAAATCGGGGCTGATGCTGATTTTGCGTACAACGTGGCTGCACGTGGTGGTTACTTTTACCAAGCCGTTGCCTGCTTGTCCTTCTACTTCGGTTTGCGCGAGTTCTGCTTGCGCTTTTTTCATATTTTCTTGCATTTTTTGGGCTTGTTGCATCAAGCCGCCGAGTCCTGCTTTACCGAACATTGTGGGTGCTCCTGTTGATGGGGGTGATGGGAATGGATAAGGCAGCCTGAAAAGGGGTTTTAGGGGTTTTCAGGCTGCATGAAATGGGCGCGATTATAGCATTATTTAATAGGGGGTGGTTTGGGGGGATTGGGCAGCCTGAAACCTAATCTATCCAGTAAAAAACACATGGTAGAACATCAAACGGTTTGGGGCTGTCCTAGATAACTCAGGAAATTCACATTAAGTTAGAATTTCCCCTATGAGAAAAAGTCGTCTGAGCCAGCACAAACAAAACAAACTGATTGAGCTATTCGTAGCAGGTGTAACTGCCCGTACAGCTGCCGAATTGGCAAATGTCAACAAAAGCACGGCTGCCTATTACTTCCACCGCCTACGCCTGCTCATTTACCAAAACAGCAGCCATCTGGAAATGTTTGACGGCGAAGTGGAAGCAGACGAAAGCTATTTTGGCGGACACCGCAAAGGCAAACGCGGTCGTGGCGCGGCAGGGAAAACCGCAGTATTCGGTCTGTTGAAGCGCAACGGTAAGGTTTACACCGTTGCCGTACCCAATACGCAGACAGCGACCCTGTTACCGATTATTCGAGAGCAGGTTACGCCCGACAGCATCGTTTATACCGATTGCTATAAGAGCTATGACGTATTGGACGTGAGCGAATTTAACCATTTCCGCATCAACCACCGCACACA
>CAUQDE010000255.1:0-3120 GCA_963516425.1 uncultured Kingella sp. | reverse complement strand
ACCTTCGGGTTATGAGCCCGACGAGCTACCATGCTGCTCCACCCCGCGTCATAAAGGCTGAACTATACGCCATATTGCTTTATCTGTCAATTTTTAAATTTAGGCAGCCTGAAAATCATTTAACGAATAATGCCGCGCTGCGATGTTGCGACAAATTCATGCAAAATTTGTAGTTCTGAATGAGCTTTTGCCATTTCTGCAAGTTTAGCTTTAGCTTCATCCAATCCTAAATCTTGCATATACAAAACCTTATAAGCCTGTTTCACCGCAGAAATTTGTTCCGTAGAAAACCCATTACGCCGCATTCCTTCGCTGTTTAAACCTGCTGGCTCAGCACGATACCCTGCCGCCATAAAATAAGGTGGTACATCTTTATGCACACCCGCAGCAAACGCAGTCATAGCATACGCGCCAATGCGGCAAAATTGAAATACCAATGTATAACCACCCAACACCACATAATCGCCAATGGTTACATGCCCTGCCAACGAAGCGTTGTTTGCAAAAATCGTATGATTTCCCACAACGCAATCATGTGCCAAATGGCAATACGCCATAATCCAGTTATCATCACCAATGCGCGTTTCGCCAATTCCTGTAACCGTACCCGTATTGAATGTTGTGAATTCTCGGATGGTATTGCCATTACCAATAATGAGTTTAGTAGGCTCATCACAATATTTTTTATCTTGCGGCTGCGCGCCTAAACTAGCAAACTGAAAAATTTTATTGTTTTGCCCGATTGTAGTATGCCCTTCAATCACCGTATGCGCACCAATTTCTGTTCCTGCACCAATCTGCACATTCGCGCCAATAATGGAATAAGCGCTCACTTTCACACTACTATCCAACTCGGCTTTGGGATCAATAATAGCTGTTTTATGGATTAAAGACATAATACTCTTTCTGTTGTTCAATTTACCTTTTTCAGGCTGCCTAATCTGTCTAAGCAGCCTGAAAACTCATATTAGACTCAGAAAAATAAGCTAAATGAAACAATGAATTCAAATAACACGAATCTAAAACAACAACCAATACCACCATCAGGCTTGTTCTATTGATTGATATTATTTTTCTACTTTGCGTTTAGCACACATAATTTCTGCTTCAACAGCCAACTCACCATCCACTCTGGCAACAGCTTTAAACTTACCAATACCACGTTTGCTTTGTAACAACTCAATCTCAAAAACCAGCTGATCAGCAGGAATAACTTGGCGTTTAAATCGCGCATTATCTATACCTGCAAAGAAATAAATTTCATCAGGATCACGCCCGCCTTCGGTCAAAACTGCCAATGCACCACATGCTTGTGCCATTGCTTCAATAATCAACACACCTGGCATAACAGGAAATTCAGGAAAATGCCCCGTGAATTGCGGTTCATTCATGGTTATATTTTTGATTGCTGTAAGCGATTTTCCACTTTCAAACGCTGTAATGCGATCAATTAACAAAAATGGAAACCGATGTGGAATCAGCTTTTGAATATCTTTTGCTTCTATTGGTAGAGAAATGTTCACTTTGTTTTTCTTTTATATTTGATTAATAATTAAAACCAACCTATGTTTCATGTGAAACATAGGCACGAAATTAACGGTTTTTCAATGCTTCGTTTAATTGGGGCACAATTTCAAACAAATCGCCCACAATTCCAAAATCTGCCACATTAAAAATTTGAGCATCAGGATCTTTGTTGATTGCTACCACAATTTTGCTATCTTGCATCCCTGCAACGTGTTGAATTGCCCCCGAAATACCTATCGCAAAATACAATTCAGGCGCAACAATTTTACCCGTTTGCCCCACTTGATAATCGTTTGACACATATTCTGCATCCACCGCAGCACGCGATGCGCCGATTGCCGCGCCTAACGTATCAGCTAATGGTGTTAAAACAGCATTGAATTGTTCAGCGCTTCCCAATGCACGCCCACCTGACACAATTACTTTTGCTTGTGTTAATTCAGGGCGATCGGATTGTGTTAATTCGCGCGATACAAATCGGCTCAACTGCTGCGCTGGCGTAGCGGCTACATTTTCAATTTCTGCCATTTGCTCGCCATATGTTGCCGCATCAAATGCGCTGGCGCGAATTGTTAGCACCAATTTTTCTTCACTACTGCATACTGTGGTAAATACATTTCCAGCATAAGTAGGGCGAACAAAGGTTTTATTATCAATAATCTCTGTTAAATCAGAAATTTGCGAACAATCTAGCATCGCTGCCACACGCGGCATTATATTTTTGCCAAATGCGCTGGCTGTTGCAACAAAATACTGATACGGCGTAGCCAATGAAACGATAAGCGGCGCAATTTCTTCCGCTAATAGTTCAGTAAAATGCGCAGCTTCCGCATGCAATACTTTGCTCACACCATTGATTTTACTGGCTTGCTCTGCCACTTTCAGGCTGCCTGAACCTACCACCAGCGCATGAACTTCGCCTAATTTTTGTGCCGCATAAATAGCGTGCAATGTGGCTGGATTGACTTGCTTGCCATCATGTTCTACTAATACCAAAACTGTCATTTTATTTTCCTTTTAAATTGCTTTGGCAGCCGCCAGTTTTTCAACCAACTCAGCAACATTGGCAACTTTTACACCAGCTTGTCGCGCTTTAGGTTCAGCGTATTGTTTTATTTGCAAACGCGGTTCAATGTTTACAGCCAATTCTTCAGCAGTATGTTTTTCAATTATTTTTTTCTTTGCTTGCATTAACGCGGGTAGTTTAACAAACCGTGGTTCGTTTAAACGCAAATCTGCGCTGATCACAGCAGGTAGTTTCAAAGCAATGGTTTCCATGCCGCCATCAATATCGCGCGTAACCACCGCTTCATCGGCAGACAATACCACTTTGCTGGCAAACGTGCCTTGCGGCGCATTCATCAGAGCTGCCAACATTTGCGCCGTTTGGTTGGCATCATCATCAATCGCTTGCTTACCTAATAAAACAAGGCTAGGCTGTTCTTTATCCACAATTTTTTTCAACAATTTGGCTACAGCTAATGGTTCAAGCAAGGCATCGGTTTCCACATGAATCGCGCGATCTGCGCCCATTGCTAATGCAGTTCTCAGCGTGTCTTCGCATTTTTTTTCGCCCAGCGATACGGCTACCAC
>CAUQDE010000254.1:0-3122 GCA_963516425.1 uncultured Kingella sp. | reverse complement strand
TGGGATAGGATGCGCAGAGCTGTCATTATAATTTCCGTCATGAGCTTGATTTTTCGGGGGAATTGAAAGGGGCGTATCATAGCATTTTTTGCGCTTTTAGGCTGCCTTTGGGGTGCGGGGCGGATGGAGGCAGCCTGAAAAATGAGAGTGGTTTTATTTGGGTGGAATGGGGTTTCAGGTTGCCTTTGGTAAGGCGCAATTCTTGTTTACAAGCGATGGCATGGTTTGCGAAATCTAGCTAATCGTTTAACGCTTTTCAGGCTGCCTCTGCGCCATAGGGCAGCCTGAAAAAATAAAATGGCTTGGTGTTGAGCCAAACGATTTTTTTTGCTGGATAGATTGGGTTTCAGGCTGCCTCAACTCGGGCGGGATGGTTGAGGCAGCCTGAAACGCTACCCCGCGTCCCTACGGCTTGCTTGCAAGCCGTGCGCTGGCTTGAAAATGGGTTTTAGGCTGCCTTTGGCGGAGTGCAATTCCTGTTTACAAGCGATGGCGCAGTTTGCAAAATCTGCCTAACCGCTCAACCCCTTTTCAGGCTGCCTCAAAGCATAAGGCAGCCTGAAACTGCTATACTCCCCGCATTTCACGTTTCACTAACCCCTACCAAAGGAAATGCCATGAGCAAACTGTTCCCCACCGCCGCCCTGCGCACCCGCGCCCCCTATCGTTTTGACATCGTCGGCAGCTTTTTGCGCCCCGAAGCCTTGAAACAAGCCCGCCGCCAATGCGCGTGCGGCGAATGTAGCATGGAAGCCATGCACGCCGTGGAAGATGCCGAAATCCACAAAATCGTAGAAAAACAAAAAGCCATCGGCTTGCCCGCCGTGAGCGATGGCGAATTTCGCCGCACATGGTGGCATTTGGATTTTCTGTTTGAACTGATTGGCGTGGAGCTGCGCGACACCGACACATACAGCACGCAATTCAAAGCCCATATGCACCGCCCCGTTACCCTAGAAATCATCGGCAAAATCCAATGGCCCAACGTGCATCCCTTTTTGGAACACTACAAACGCCTGCACGCCGAAGCGGACGGCTACCCCGTTAAATTCACCATCCCCTCGCCCAGCATGCTGCACCTGATTACCTGCGTGCGCACTGCCGAGCCCAAGCTGCCGCCCGTGTACGCCGATAACCAAGAGCAATTATTCGCCGACCTCACCGCCGTGTACATCCAAGCCGTGCAAGCGTTCTACGACTTGGGCTGCCGCATCTTGCAATTAGACGACACCTCATGGGGCGAATTTTGCTCCGAAGAAAAACGCGCGCTGTACGCATCGCAAGGCGTGGACGTGGATGCCACCGCCCGCCGCTATGTGCAAATGCTCAACGACATCCGCGCTGCCGCCCCAGCTGATATGGCACTCACCATGCACATCTGCCGCGGCAACTTCCGCTCCACATGGTTCTCGTCAGGCGGCTACGAACCCATCGCCGAAATCCTCTTTGGCGGCTGCCACATTGACGGCTTCTATTTAGAATACGACAGCGACCGCGCAGGCGACTTCAAACCGCTGCGTTTTATTAAAGACCAGCAAGTCGTGCTCGGCTTGGTAACCAGCAAAACAGGCGAATTGGAAAACAAACAAGACATCATCAACCGCATCCAAGAAGCCACCCAATACGTGGACATCAACCAGCTTTGCCTCAGCCCCCAATGCGGCTTCGCCTCCACCGAAGAAGGCAATGTGCTCACCGAAGACGAGCAATGGCGCAAGCTGGAATTTATCCGCGAAATTGCCGAAGAAGTTTGGGGTAAATAAGCGCGTAAGCGTTGCGCTGTAAACGCCTCCCTGTAAACACAAACACGCGCCAAGGGCAGCCCTAGCGCGTGTTTTTTTGCAAGATGGAGTAGTGCAGGCGCAAGCATTGAGATTTGAGATGCAAGCATTCACGCCAGCCCAAGGCAGCCTGAAAACGCTTTTTCCAACCAAGCGCACGGCTTGCCAGCAAGCCGTAGGAACGCGGGGCAGCGTTTCAGGCTGCCGAACCGTTGCCCCCACGCTTAGGCAGCCTGAAACCCAAAATGGAACGGCGATGGCTCGCCGCCAAATGGTGTACTCAACAAGACTTTGCTGGTTGGCAAAATATCGACGAGCCGCCATCGCGCTATCGCGCATCCCGTTTCAGGCTGCCTCAGCAGCGCAATCCCCCGAAGGCAGCCTGAAAAACAAAAACCGCTTGGTATTGCGCCAAACGGTTTTTTGTTAGATAGATTGGTTTTCAGGCTGCCCAATCTAAATGCCAATCACAAAGCCCAACCCTTTTTCAGTCTGCCTACTCCACTTACATCAAAGCAGCCTGAAACCCCCATTTACACCCCCTGCAACACCATTCCCTCAACATCCCCCGCCCAGTCCACATCCCCCCGCAGCCGCACCCCCGCCGCCCGCTTGCTCAACACCACCCCATACACCGCCGCATTTCTCGCCCACAAAAGCTGCCCCGCCGTCTCCACCAGCTGCCAATTTTCAGGCTGCCCCACAGGCGGCAAATGCACCATAAACCGCCCGCCGCCCACCTGCCAGCCCACCATCCGCGCCAAGCGCCGCAGCCGGTTAAAAGACACCCCGTTGCGCACGTCAGGCAAGCCGTCGTCCCGCCACCAGCGCCACACCGAATGCGGATTCAACCCTGTAACCAATACCGCCCCCAGCGGCTGCACCACCCGAAACAACTCCGCCAACGCCAACAACAGCGGCGCGTCGCCATCAGGCAAATGCGGCGCAACCACGCAATCAAACGCCTCATCGCGCCAAGGCAACCGCCCCGCCGAAGCCACCACATCCGCAGGCAACGCATCGCATTGCAACACCGCATCAAGGCAGCCTGAAAACGCAGGCAACGCCGTTACCCCAGCCACCGCCAAACGCCCGCCGTCGCCCAAACACAACACATCCCGCCACGCCCGCTCCCCCAAGGCAGCCTGAAAAAACCCCCACTCCTCCTGCCACACAAAACGCCCCAAACCATCCCCCGCCAACCAAGCGCATAAATTCCGCGAATTCATTATATTTAAAACCTGTATTCATTATTTTCATAGGTAGATTTTATGACATAAAAGCGTGGATACAAGGCAAAAAGCGCAGCAAGGTTGGACACCTTGCGAGCATTTTTAACGC
>CAUQDE010000253.1:0-3131 GCA_963516425.1 uncultured Kingella sp. | reverse complement strand
TTTATTGAAAAAACCGCAGGCGCACGCCGCGAAGGCGCAGCATCGCTGGATTTATGCGCCCTTGCCGCTGGGCGCGTGGACGGCTTTTTTGAGTTCAACTTAAAACCGTGGGACATTGCCGCAGGCGCGTTGATTGTGCAAGAAGCGGGCGGCATCGTTACCGATATGCACGGCGAGCAGACTTGGCTGGAAACGGGCGACATTGTGGCGGCGAACCCCAAAGTGCTGGCGCAGATGCTACGGATTATTGGCGCGCACGTTTAACGCCTTATCCGCCGCCATCGTGCAAACATGTTTTCAGGCTGCCTTATCTCGCGTAGGGCAGCCTGAAATCCGTTATCGCCAACGATGCAGCAACCTATTTCAGGCTGCCTCATTCTCCGCCGCCACCCCGCGCCCAATCTCCCGCGCCAGCGCCACCTCGTTCCACTCGCCCAACTGCGCCCGAAACGCCTCAAACGGCATCAACTGCGAGCCGAAACGCGCCAAATGCGCCGTGTCCTGCTGGCAGTCAATCAGGCGGATGCCGCAGCGCGCCAGAAACGGCACGGCGCAGGCAAAGGCGATTTTGGACGCATCGGCGCGGCGGGCAAACATGGATTCGCCGTAAAACACGCTGCCGATTTGCACGCCGTACAGCCCGCCCGCCAGATGCCACCGCCCCGCCGCGTCGGGCAGCCAGCATTCAAAGCTGTGCGCGTGTCCCAAGCGGTGCAGCGCGGTGTAGGCAGCCTGAAAATCGGGCGTAATCCAAGTGCCGCCCTGCTCGGCGCGGGGGATTTGCGCGCAGGCGGCAATCACTTCGGCAAAACAGGCGTTCACGCTGACACGGTAGCTTTTGCGGCGCAGGGTTTTGGCGAGCGAACGCCCGATGTGCAGCCGCTCGGGCAACAGCACGGCGCGGGGATGCTGCGCAAACCAGTAAAACAAGCCGTGCTCGCTGAACCACGGGAAAACGCCCTTGCGGTACGCCGCCAGCAGCATTTCGGGCGTGAGCGCGTCGCTGACGCAAACCAAACCGTCGTGCTTGTCATGCGCGGGGGAATATTCGGGGAAAACGGGGCGGGCGGCGGAAATAAAGGGGATGGGGTTGGGCATGGTTGGCGTTGGGGTGGAATAATGGTTTTCAGGCTGCATTTTAACGTTTTCAGGCTGCCTTAGGATGGATAGGCAGCCTGAAAACCTTGGCGAAGCTCCTGCGGCAGCCTGAAAAAGCAAAGCCGTTTGGTGTGGAGCCAAACGGTTTTTGGTCAGACTGAAACCTTTGCAAAACGTGTAACCGATGGGGTGTTGGCGGCGAGCCGCTGCCGTTCCATTTTAGGTTTCAGGCTGCCGAATTTCAGGCTGCCCCAGCCGTTCCCCAAGGCAGCCTGAAAATGGAGCGGCAACGGCTCTCTGCCAAGCGGGGTTGAATTGAGTGGTATAGGTTGCCGAGATACCGGCGAGCCGCCGCCGCGCCCTTTCGCTTCACTGCACGCCATTTCAGGCTGCCTCACCCCGCCCCGAAACTGCTAAAATCCCCGCACCCCATCACTCCCGCCAGCCCCGCCATGCTCCACACCGCCGCCCCGTTCTCCCTCTGGCTGCAACGCCAGCTCGCCAACCAAACGCTCAATCTTGATTTGCTCGCCCAATGGCTGCCGCGCCCGCTCACGCCCGACGATTACGCCCAATTTGCCCACTGGCAACAGCTGCAAGCCGAGGGCAACGAAGCCGAAATCGCCCGCCAACTCCGCATCCTGCGCCGCCACGTGCTCGCCCACATCATCGCGCGCGACATCAACCGCCAATCCCCCCTCGCCGAAGTAACCCGCACCATCACCCAATTCGCCGACTTCGCTATCAACACCGCGCTGGATTACGCCCACGCCCACTATCAAGCCCTCTACGGCACACCAATCGGGCGGCACAGCGGCGCGGCGCAGCATTTGACCGTCATCGCCATGGGCAAAGCAGGCGGCTACGAGCTCAACGTCTCCTCCGACATAGACCTCATCTTCATCTACCCCGAAAGCGGCGACACCGACGGCAAACGCGAGCGCAGCAACCAAGAATTCTTCACCAAAGTGGGGCAGAAACTCATCGCCCTGTTGGGCGACATCACCGCCGACGGGCAAGTGTTCCGCGTGGATATGCGCCTGCGCCCCGACGGCGACAGCGGCGCGCTGGTGGCCAGCGAAACCGCGCTGGAGCAATACCTCATCACCCAAGGGCGCGAATGGGAACGCTACGCATGGTGCAAAGCCCGCATCGTAACGCCCCATGCCAACGACATCGCCGCGCTGGTGCGCCCCTTCGTGTTCCGCAAATATTTGGACTACAACGCCTACCACGCCATGCGCGCGCTGCACCGCCAAATCAAGCAAGAAGTGCAAAAACGCGGCATGGAACACAACATCAAGCTCGGCGCGGGCGGCATTCGCGAAATCGAATTCATCGCCCAAATCTTCCAAATGATACGCGGCGGGCAAAACCCCGGCCTGCAATTGAAAGGCACGCAAGAGACGCTGGCGAAACTGGGCGAAACGGGCATCCTGCCCGAAGACACCGTCGCCCGACTGCTCGCCGCCTACCGCTTCCTGCGCGACACGGAACACCGCCTGCAATACTGGGACGACCAGCAAACCCAAACCCTGCCCGACAATCCCGAACAGCAAACCCAACTCGCCATCAGCATGGGCTTTGCCGACTACACCGCCTTTTTAGGCAGCCTGAAAACCCAACGCGATTTTGTAAACCAACAGTTCAACCAAATCCTCAACCCGCCCGAGCAGCCCGACAGCGAAGCGCAACACCCGCTTGCCGAGCTGTGGGACAACGCCGCCCCCAATCGGCAGCCTGAAAACGGGCGTGGCGAATTTCGGCGCAGCCAAAACGAGCTAGCCGCGCTGGGCTACACCGACAGCGCCCGCATCGCCGAACGCCTCGCCCACATTCGCCAAGGCAGCAAATACCGCCAACTCTCCGCCCAAGCCCAGCCGCGCTTTGATGCCATCGTCCCCCGCATGATAGAAGCCGCCGCCCGCCGCCCCAACCCCGATGCCACGCTGCTGCGCCTGCTGGACTTTCTCGACACCATCAGCCGCCGCTCCGCCTACCTCGCCTTTTTGCAGCAATACCCCGCCGCGCTC
>CAUQDE010000252.1:0-3131 GCA_963516425.1 uncultured Kingella sp. | reverse complement strand
ACACAAACAAAGGAACACAACCATGCCCGACTACCGCTCCAAAACCTCCACCCACGGCCGCAACATGGCAGGCGCGCGCGCGCTTTGGCGTGCCACAGGCGTTGCCGACAGCGACTTTGGCAAACCCATCATCGCCATTGCCAACTCGTTCACCCAATTCGTGCCGGGTCATGTGCACCTGCACAACATGGGGCAGCTCGTTGCCCGCGAAATTGAAAAAGCAGGAGCCATCGCCAAAGAATTTAACACCATCGCCGTGGACGACGGCATCGCCATGGGACACAGCGGGATGCTGTATTCCCTGCCCAGCCGCGATTTAATCGCCGACAGCGTGGAATACATGGTCAACGCCCATTGCGCCGATGCGCTGGTGTGCATTTCCAACTGCGACAAAATCACGCCGGGGATGCTGATGGCGGCGATGCGCCTGAATATCCCCACCATTTTCGTATCAGGCGGGCCGATGGAAGCGGGCAAAGTGGTCGGCGCGATTAACATTGCCGACAGCCGCCGCTTGGACTTGGTGGACGCGATGATTGACGCGGCAGACGACAACGTTTCCGATGCCGCCATCTCCGAAATTGAACAAAACGCCTGCCCCACTTGCGGCTCGTGTTCAGGGATGTTCACCGCCAACTCCATGAACTGCCTAACCGAAGCCCTAGGCTTGTCGCTACCAGGCAACGGCTCGCTGCTCGCCACCCACGCCTTTCGCAAAGAACTGTTTTTAGAAGCAGGGCGGCTGATTGTAGACATCACCAAACGCCATTACGAGCAAAACGACTATTCCGTGCTGCCGCGCAGCATCGCCACAAAGCAAGCCTTTGAAAACGCCATGACCATGGACATCGCCATGGGCGGCAGCACCAACACCATTTTGCACTTGCTCGCCGTTGCCCAAGAAGCAGGCGTGGACTTCAAAATGGCGGATATTGACCGCCTAAGCCGCATCGTACCTTGCCTGTGCAAAACCGCGCCGAATAATCATGACTACTACATGGAAGACGTGCACCGCGCAGGCGGCATCATTGGCATCCTAAAAGAGCTAGACAAAGCAGGCAAATTGCACACCGATGCGCTGACCATCCATTCAGGCAGCCTGAAAGAAGCCATCGCCAAATGGGACATCGCCAACCCCGAAAACACCGCCGCGATAGAACGCTTCAAAGCCGCCCCAGGTGGCGTGCGCAGCACCCAAGCCTTCTCGCAAAGCCGCCTATGGAAAACGCTGGATTTAGACCGCGCAAACGGCTGCATCCGCGATGCCGAACACGCCTATTCACAAGACGGCGGCTTGGCGGTTTTGTTTGGCAACATCGCCGAGCGCGGCTGCGTGGTGAAAACCGCAGGCGTGGACGAAAGCATCTGGCAGTTCACAGGACGCGCCCGCGTGTTTGAAAGCCAAGAAGCCGCCGTGGACGGCATTTTGGGCAACCAAATCGTGGCGGGCGACATCGTTATCATCCGCTACGAAGGCCCCAAAGGCGGGCCGGGGATGCAAGAAATGCTGTACCCCACGTCTTACCTAAAATCCAAAGGCTTGGGCAAAGCCTGCGCCCTGCTCACCGACGGGCGTTTTTCAGGCGGCACATCAGGCCTATCCATCGGACACGCATCACCCGAAGCCGCAGAAGGCGGCGCAATCGGCTTGGTGCACGAAGGCGACACCATTGAAATAGACATCCCCAACCGCCGCATCCACCTTGCCGTGTCAGACGAAGAACTCGCCCGCCGCCGCGCCGAAATGGAAGCACGCGGCAGCCGCGCATGGAAGCCCGAAAGCCGCGAGCGATACGTTTCCGCCGCCCTACGCGCCTATGCCGCTATGGCAACATCCGCCGATAAAGGCGCGGTACGCGATGTGAGCCAAGTGGAGCGTTAAGCGCTGTGAACAAGAAAAGGCAGCCTGAAAACGAGCGAAGCGAGTTTCAGGCTGCCTTTGAAATTTAGAATATTACTTTACAATTGATTTGGCGATTTGTATTGCTGCATTTACTTCAAAATAATAGTATTTCCTTAACGTTTATTTGCGAATAATTGTTTTAAAATAATTGTATCTGCAATCTACAGATATTTTGGTAGGCATTTATTTGCTTGAGGTGTATTAACTCTTTTGAGAGAGAAACAATGAATACGGTAAAGAAAGACAGCGACACAATCAAATCATTAAATCAATTGAGCCCTGAAGAGATAAAGGATTTAGTTGAATTTATTGTTCAGTTTCTTCGGAATAAAAAAGGTGTGCAATATTCTCCTGAAAAATTGCAAGCTGATATTAAGGCTCAATTTGGGCTGGATATTGATCTTAATGTAATAAGAGAATTAGTTGAATTGGCAGAACTAGAATTAGCACGAGAGCTAAAATTAGAGCCAGAGCCAAAGCCAAAGGGAAGTAGGCATGGACCTAAATAATCAATAACATATAGAAAAGCAGCCTGAAAACGAGCGAAATAGCGTTTTCAGGCTGCCTTTATATGCAAATAAAGCGGGTGATGGGAATCGAACCCACGTCAGTAGCTTGGGAAGCTACTGTCTTACCATTAGACGACACCCGCGAAAGCTGCGCATTATACTGCGCATCAGGGTCTATTGACAATCAACATTTTGGCAGCTTGTGCGCCCTAAAAATTGAATATCAACAGCCCCCAAGGCAGCCTGAAAACAGGAATTAGGCTACAATTCGCCCATTTGTTTCCGCCCTTGCCATCATGCGCCGCTTTATCGTTTCCATTTTGCTTGCCCTGCCAATTCTCGCTTTTCTGGGTGCGCTGGTGGTTGCGCCGTTGGCGGCGATGCTAGGCTATCAAGACGCTGCGCCGTTGTGGAGCGAGATGCTGGGCGATGCTTATTACCAGCGGCGCATTGTCTGGACGGTGTTTCAGGCTGCCGCCACCGTGTTGCTCACCGCGTTGCTGGGTGTGCCGATTGCGTGGGCGTTGGCGCGGTTGCAGTTTGCGGGGCGCGCGTGGGTGCTGCGGCTGCTGATGCTGCCGTTTATTTTGCCCACGCTGGTGGCGGGCATGGGCGTGCTGGCGTTGTTTGGCGAGCATGGCGCGTTGTGGCGCGGCTGGTCGGACACGGCGGCGTTGCTGTTGTATGGCAATGTGTTTTTCAATTTGCCTGTGATGATT
>CAUQDE010000251.1:0-3147 GCA_963516425.1 uncultured Kingella sp. | reverse complement strand
CTTCGTTATCCAGCGCCACAATGGTGTCAATCGGTTTGCTGGAATAGCCGCGCGTGCTGACCACGTCTGTTGTGATGTACACCACGCCCACTTCTTTGTCGCCTTCATACACTTTTGCCATCATCGGCTTGCCTTCGGGTGCGCCAAAGCGTGTGGCATTGGGGAAAACATCGGCAGGCTTGACTTTGTTGATTAAATCGGGCAAACGCTCGGCTTGCGCGGGCGCAGCCAAAATCAGCAGCGTACACGCGGCGAGCAGAAAGAATATGATTTTCTGATAGAAATGGTGTGCGATTGAGACCATTGGGCGAGACATATTGGTTTGTCCTATTTTGGTGGTTTGTTGTGTTTAGAAACATCCACATTTTAGAAGCCTTTACTGCCTTTTCGTTTGACATAAATCAAGTGAACAAATCTTTATAAACGTTATGAATTTGTGTGGTTATGTTAAGAATAGGTAAAACGGTTAAACTTGCTTAGTTCTTTTTGTTTACGGGTTTAAAGGCAGCCTGAAAACGGATTGAGCCGTGCCATGCTTGCTATAAGCGCGCGCCATTTTCAGGCTGCCTTACGGTGCGCAAGCAATCAACGCTCCCTAGAAAAAGCGCATAAACTTGTTATACTTGCACGCTTTTTAACGCCCCCTATTCCACCATGCCGCACTCCAAACGCGCCCAACGGCGCATCATCAATCACCATCCCTTTTGGCAGGCCGATAAGCCTTATCTGCACGACCACACGATTACCGACGCGCGTTTTCGCCGCTTGGGCTATCTGATGGCATTGTCTGCCGGCGCGATTAACGCGGGCGGCTTTTTTGCGGTGGCGAGCTATACTTCGCACGTTTCGGGGCTGCTTTCGCGCGTGGCAGATAGCATGGTGTTGTTTGAATGGCATACGGCGTTGGCGGCGTTGATGGGCGCGGTGTGTTTTTTGCTTGGCAGCATCACGGCAAATTTAACGATTCTTTGGGGCAAGCGGCATCGTTTTCGCAGCTGCTATGGCTTGCCGTTGTGGATTGAGGCGATTTTGCTGCTGCTGTTTGCGCTGTTTGGCTTTGCGCTATCCAGCGTGGGCGCGGTGATGTTACCGCCCACGTTTTTGCTGCTTTGCTACATTATGGGGATTCATAATTCGGTGATGAGCGTGTTGTCGGGCAGTCTGATTCGGGCGACGCACATGACGGGTTCAACCACGGATTTGGGCATTGAAATTGCCAAGGCGTTGTATTACAGCAAAAAAAGCCACCCGAAGCTGCCCGATGTGAAGGTGAACCGCCCCAAGATGTATCTGCTGGTGGGGATGATTAGCTGCTTTATCATAGGCGGCGTGGTTGGCGCTTACGGCTATCGCAAGGTGGGCTATTATTTTACTTTGCCTGTGGCGCTGCTGCTGTTTCTGCTGGGCGCGGGGTCGGTGGGCTATGATGTGAAGATTCGGACGAAATTGTGGCTGATTCGGAAGATTAGGCAGCGGGAACAGCAGCGACGGCTGGCGGAACGGCAAAAGGCGGAAAGCCAAACGAAGGATTGAGAATGGGTTGAGGCAGCCTGCGTAGCGCAGCGGAGTTGCGAAGCTAAAATGGGTTTAAGCATTGTGCTTTGTAAGAACTGGTTTTCAGGCTGCCCTTTGTAGCATAAAGCGTTTTCAGGCTGCCTCAGGCTTAACACAATTGAGGCAGCCTGAAAACCAAAATGAAACAACAACGGTTTGTCGCCAAGCCGCTTGTTCAATAAGGCTTTACAGGCTGGCGAAATATCGGCGAGCCATCAACACTCTATAACAAACACAGTTTTCAGGCTGCCTCTGCTTATCCGCATCAAGGCAGCCTGAAAAAAACCAAAAAAGGGCAGATACACAATCTGCCCTTGCTTACGGCTGTTTACCATTTCAGCCCATTATTTCTTCGGCTGGCATTCCCGCGCCAAATACAACCATGTTTCCACCACGGTATCGGGGTTCAGCGACAAGGTTTCAATGCCTTCGTCCACCAGCCATTTGGCAAAATCGGGATGGTCGGACGGGCCTTGGCCGCAGATGCCGATGTATTTGTTCAAGCGCAAGCAAGTGGAAATAGCCAAGTGCAGCATCACTTTCACCGCCGCGTTGCGTTCGTCAAACGTGCTGGCAATCGGCCCACCGCTGTCGCGGTCCACGCCCAGCGTGAGCTGCGTCATATCGTTAGAGCCGATGGAGAAGCCGTCAAAGTATTCAAGGAATTGCTCGGCAAGCAGCGCGTTGCTGGGCACTTCGCACATCATAATCAAGCGCAAGCCGTTTTTGCCGCGTTCCAAGCCGTTTTCTTTGAGCACTTCCAACACCGCTTCCGCTTCGGCAAGCGTGCGCACAAACGGAATCATCACTTCCACATTGGTCAGCCCCATCACATCGCGCACATATTTCACCGCGCGGCATTCCAGCGCAAAGCAAGGTTTGAAGTCGTCCGACACATAACGCGCCGCACCACGGAAGCCCAGCATGGGGTTTTCTTCGTGCGGTTCATATTGCGCACCGCCGAGCAAGCCTGCGTATTCGTTGGATTTGAAGTCAGACATCCGCACGATGACTTTTTTCGGATAAGCTGATGCCGCCAGCGTGGCGATGCCTTCGGCAAGTTTGTCCACATAAAAATCAACGGGCGATGCGTAGCCTGCGATGCGATCGGTGATTTCGGCTTGCAATTCAGGCGTTTGTTTATCAAATTGCAACAGCGCGTGGGGGTGGATGCCGATTTGGCGGTTAATCACAAACTCCATCCGCGCCAAGCCAATGCCTTCGCTGGGCAAGTTGGCAAACGAGAACGCCATTTCGGGATTGCCCACGTTCATCATAATTTTGGCGGGCGATTCGGGCATATGGTCCAGCGAAACTTCGTCCACTTCCACTTCCAGCAAGCCTGAATAGATGTAGCCCGTATCGCCTTCGGCGCAAGACACGGTTACTTCCGCGCCATCGGTTAAACGGCCGGTGGCATCGCCGCAACCCACCACCGCAGGAATGCCCAGCTCACGCGCGATAATCGCCGCGTGGCAAGTGCGCCCGCCACGGTTGGTAACGATGGCGGCGGCGCGTTTCATCACAGGTTCCCAATCGGGGTCGGTCATGTCGGTAACCAAAATATCGCCTGCTTGCACTTTGTCCATCTCG
>CAUQDE010000250.1:0-3154 GCA_963516425.1 uncultured Kingella sp. | reverse complement strand
ATAAAGACCAAGCATCGGGTGGTTGATACGTTTGCCGAATTGTTAAAGAACTGGGGTACTGCTTTGATGTGTGAAATATTAGTTTACTAATTAAATATTGTCAATAAGAATTTTAATTAAAGCAATTTTCATGTCTTATGTGTTGTTTTAAAACAAAATTAAATTATTAGAACCCAATAGATTTGTATTTTTTAAGAAACACTATTACAAGGAATGAGAGACAAAGGCAGCCTGAAAACAAAGAGTGCTGTTTTCAGACTGCCTTTTTATGGGAGAGTTGTGCAAAATAACCTTTTAGGTTACAATTAACCTAATTGGTTAATTGAGAGCATCATGGAAAAAAGAACGCCGCATTGCAGCCTAGAAAGAGTAAAAGCCTTGTTGGCAGAAGAAAAAGTCCGCGTAACCCGTGTAGCACTGATTGGTGCGGAGCTTTTAGGAGTTGATTATGACGAAATGCAAAATATCGTGAGCAACCTAAACCGTTCGGACTTCTATAAAAGCATGACCACTCATGCAGACCATACAATTTGGCAAGATGTATATCGCCCAACCGTTGAGCCATACGGCGATTTGTATATCAAGCTAACCGTAATAGACGATGTTTTAATAGTTTCATTCAAGGAGCGTTAATTATGATGAAATGTCCCGTGTGTGGCGCAGCAGAATTAGTGCACGATGTGCGCGATATTCCTTATACCTACAAAGGGAAAACAACCATTATTCCCCAAGTAGAAGCGGATTTTTGCCCTGCGTGTGGCGAATCGCTAACCGCGCCTGATGAAAGCCGCCGAATGATGAATTTAATGGGCGAATTTCATAAGCAAGTAAACAATGAAATCGCTAGCCCCAGCTTTATCCGCAATGTTCGCGCCAAACTTAATTTAAGCCAACGCGAAGCGGGCGAACTGTTTGGCGGTGGCGTAAATGCTTTTTCTCGCTACGAAACAGGTAAAGCAGCCCCACCAAAATTGTTGGTTATGATGTTTAAAATGCTGGATAGCAATCCTAGCCTTTTAGAGCAGTTGCGGAACTAATTATTCATAGAAAGGCAGCCTGAAAACAAAATCCTGTTTTCAGGCTGCCTTAATTCCTTGTTTATTTAATCTTTTGGCTATTTAAAATGGTTTCCATTGTAATAAATAGCCTGCTACTGCCCTGTTCTAAAAATTGAAATCCAACCGTCTCATAAAATGCTGAAACGCCATCTTTGGCATCTACAACAATAATCGGAACGCCCAAAATATCATTGGCAATAATCAATTTTTCCAAAGCAGTACGCAACAAAAACAATCCTACGCCCTGTCCAGTAAATCGCTTATCTACTGCCAAACGGGCAATCAGCGCAGCCGTATCTACCGTTTTACTTTTCTTGCCCATTGTCTCATGCCAATTAAACCGCGTCATGGTAAGCGTGAAATAGCCAATAATGGTTTCATTGTCATCAGCCGATAAAACATAAGTCTGCGCCTGATTTCTACTGGATTTCTGCCCAGCAAACTTTTGCAAAAAATCATTTAATGCTGGTACGCCACAATCAAAACCCTTTCGGTTGTGCGTTTCATTTAATGGCTCAACGCCCTTATTTAAAACCACCACGGCTGGGTTATCGTTCATACACGTTCACTTCGTCAAAATTGGTTTGAAACAGTTGGCGTAGTTTTGGATTAGGCTCTGGGGGATTATTTAGCGCGTCCATTAAACGCAAGCTGGCTTCTTGGTTTAATTGAATGGTTTGCTCCTGCGCAATAATCGCTTTCGCTTCTTTTAAAGCTGCCTGCAAAACAAACGAATTGATGCTGGAAATTCCTGCCAACTGGGCAGCTTCTTTTAATAAATCTTGTGTTTGCACATCAATCCGCGCAGTAATACGCGGAGCAGTTGAAGTCATCATTGTCTTATTCCTTTCAAAATGTGCCAAAATGGCACGCAATAAGTTTAAGATTACAACTTGATATTGTCAAACGAAAAGGCAGCCTGAAAATGTTTTCAGGCTGCCTTATCTTACCCGCCCAATAAATTATCTCCACCACGCCAAATCACACGCCCTAAAATCTCATCCCCTGAATTTTCTGCCATATCTGAAAAGCGGATTTTGTCAAAATTATCACTACGATAAAGCCAGCGTTGGCTCACGTCCATAATCAACCTGCGGATAATTACCGCTCCTGTTGTCCGCCTAATCACAAAAATTGCGTTTTCCTGCCTAGTTGTTTCCAATTTATTGAACACCACGTCATCAAATATGCCGATTGTGGGCGACATACTTTCATCCGTTGCTTGAATAAATTCTAAAAAATCACTATCCCATCGTTTTGATTGAATAAACTTCTTTTTTAAAGCCACGTTGCTTTTAGTTGAACTAATAAAATCAATACCCTGTTCAAGTAAGTTTGTTTTTTCCAGCTTTTCAGGTGGGTTTTTGCCGTACAACAGCCATTCAGGTGATACTCCTAGCGCAAGTGCTAAATCTACAATTTTGCCCGAGCCTTGGCTGTGTCCTAATTCAATCTGAGCAATCGTGCCTTGGCTTACTTTGGCGCGTTTTGCTAACGCTGCTTGACTTAATGATAAAGCAAGCCGCCGTTCTTTTACCCTATCCGCAAAATTTTTGTTCATTTTTTGCCCTTGTCCAAAAATTAGTAGTCTAATTTGAAACAAAATTATTTTTCTGCTTGTAAATAATTAGATTTCTAATTTAAAATGTTGCAATTTCCGCATTGGAGAACCCTATGGATTGGTCAAATATCATTAGCGAATTACAAGAAGCAGGCTACTCTCAAAAACAGATTGCAGAACATTGTGGATGCTCACAAGGTTTGATTTCTCAAATTAAAACAAAACGGTATAGCAGAGGAAATGGTAAGCAAAGCACGGTTTCCTATGCAATGGGCGTGGCTTTGTTGAGCTTATACGAAAAAATTAATCGCACAACTGGTTCAACTGAATAAACGGCTTAAACCATGCCCATTTTTACCTCCAACCACCACACCCCACGCTACCGCCCCAGCCACCCTGCAGGCGCGTTTCGCTGCGTATTCGCAACGGGTGCGCGTGTGGCACGCTTAAAGGGGGGCGCTGATGGATATGCCCATGTCTTTTAACCTGCTCACGCAAAACCTTGAACAGTCGTTCCGCATGGTGTATGACGACT
>CAUQDE010000249.1:0-3156 GCA_963516425.1 uncultured Kingella sp. | reverse complement strand
TTCCATCGCTGCGCACACGGCAACCACGGGCGCGTTTTCCTTGGCGGCGAGTTCTTTTAAGCGATCAAGATGCGGATTGTTGTCAAAGCCATCTTCCGCCACGTTGCCCACATACATCGCAGGCTTGGCGGTTAATAAAAACAAGGGTTTGAGCAAGGCTAAATCTTCCGCATCCAAGCCCAGCGCGCGGATGGGTTTGCCTTCGTTTAAATGCGGCAACAGTTTTTCCAGCAGCGCCACCAGTTTTTGCGCGTCTTTGTCGCCCGATTTGGCGCGTTTGCCTTCGCGGAGAATCGCTTTTTCCACGCTCGCTAAATCCGCCAGCGCCAGCTCAGTGCCGATGGTTTCAATATCGGCGATGGGATCTACTTTGCCCGCCACGTGCACAATATTGTCGTCATCAAAACAGCGCACCACGTTCACAATGGCATCGGTTTCGCGGATGTTGGCAAGAAACTGGTTGCCCAAGCCTTCGCCCTTGCTCGCGCCCGCCACCAAGCCTGCGATGTCCACAAATTCCACAATCGCGGGCTGCATTTTTTGCGGATTAACGATTTTTGCCAATTCCGCCATACGCGGGTCGGGCACTTCCACGATGCCAACATTGGGCTCAATGGTGCAGAAGGGATAGTTTGCCGCTTCAATGCCCGATTGCGTGAGCGCGTTAAACAGGGTGGATTTGCCGACATTGGGCAGGCCAACGATGCCGCATTTTAAGCTCATGAGTTTGTCCTTAAATAAATGATTTTTGGGGAAAATGAAAAACGCGCGATTTTAGCATAAAAGGCAGCCTGAAAAGGCGGGGCGGCACTGCTGGGGTGCGTTAAATGCGATTTCAGTCTGCTGTTGTGTAGGGCGTTTGCTGTTATAAAAAGGCAGCCTGAAAACAGGATTAGCGTTTTCAGGCTGCCTTGGCTTTGGGGTAGTGGTTTGAATTATAAGCCGAATACTTTTAGGCGCTCTTCAACGGGCTGATATTCTTTTTCGCCTGCAGGGGCTGCGATGCCGCCGAATACGAGCTGGGCGCGCAGCGTCCACGCGGCGGGGATGTTCCATGTTTTGGCAATTTCGGCATCAATGATCGGGTTGTAGTGTTGCAGGTTTGCGCCGATTCGGGCGGCTGCCAAAGTCGTCCAAATGGCGTATTGGTGCATGGCGTTGGTGTGTTCCGACCAGATGGGGAAGTTGGCGGCATAGGCGGGGAATTGCGCTTGCAAGCCTTGCACAACGGTTTGGTCTTCAAAGAAGAGCACGGTGCCCGCGGCGGCTTTGAACATATTGAGCTTGTTGGCAGTGGGTTCGAATTTGTCGGCGGGAACGATTTTGCGCAGTTCGCCGGCGGTTATGTCCCATACTTTTTCGTGTTCCGCGCCAAAGAGCACAACGATGCGGGTGGATTGCGAGTTGAAGGCAGACGGGGTGTGTTTAACCGCGTGCTCAACGATTTGGGCGACTTCTTGCTGGCTGATGGGCAGTTCTTTGTTTAATACATAGATAGAACGGCGGCTTTCGGCGGCTTGTTGCAGGGTTTGAACAGACATGATTTTTCCTTTTGGTTGGGGGTGAATGAAGGTTGCATGATAGAGGATGGCGGGCGAGGAAACCAGTGGCGTGGGGTTAAGGTAGTTTTTCTTGCGGGGAAAGGGGGGCGGTTGAGGCAGCCTGAAACCTTTGCAAAACCCGTAACCGATGGAGCGTCGGCGGCTCGCCGACATTTTGGAAAATCAGTAATGCTATGTTTAATAAGTAATTTGGCAACGAGCCGTCGCCGCTCCATTTTAGGTTTCAGGCTGCTGTTGGGGGTTTTGCAAAGGTTTCAGCCTGAAAACGGAATAATGGTTTTCAGGCTGCCTTGATGGCGCGTGGACAGGCTTGGGCAAGGGGGCGTATTTGGATGGGCAGCCTGAAAACAGAACCCGTATCCATATTGATATGGATACGGGTTGGGCTTAACCGATAACGCAGTTAAAAGCGGTCATCCAGCGGTTCAATTTGCCAATGTTTGAGCAGTTTGTTGAGCTGGCGGACTTTGCGTTGGCGGATGGCGCGGGCGAGAACGACGGGGGCGTTCAGGGCGAAACGGCGGCGGGCGAAACCGAGATCTATCACTTCGTAAACAATCATTTCGTTGTGTTCAAAACGGATTTCGCCGCTGTTGGCAAGGATGCCGCGTTTGGTGCTTTGGTAGCTGCCGTCGGGCTGTTGTTGATAGTGGCTGGCGTCGCACCAGATGTGGAAGAGGGGGTCGTTTTGGGCGTTGGCGGGCACGCTGATGCGCAGTTCGGGGTAGCGGCGTTGGGCATCTTTGGCGTTGAGCCATAGGCAGAATAGGAAGAAGCCGCCGCCGAATAGTCCGCCGATGATGGCGCCGAGAAAGAGCAGTGGAGTCATTTTTTGTTTTTGCGAAATTGGGGTTGTTGGTTGAGCCATTCTATGGCTTGTTGGGCGCAGTCTTGCTCGGCGGCGCGGCGGCTGTGGGCTTGGGCGTAGGTGATTTTGCCGAGCTGTCCTAAATCGCAGGAAACGTCAAATTGGGCGGCGTTGCCTTCGCCTGTTTGTTTTTCAATGCGGTATTTGGGCAGGGGCAGGCGCTGGGCTTGGAGCATTTCTTGCAGTTGGGTTTTGGGGTCTTTGGCTTGGGTGCTGGTGTTGAGCTGTTTGATGCGCTGGGCGAATAGGCGTTGCACGGTGGCTTCGGCGGTGGCGAAATCGGCATCAAAACTGATGGCGGCGAGCAGGGCTTCTACGGCATCGGCAAGGATGGATGCGCGGTCGTTGCCGCCGCTTTTGAGCTCGCCTGTGCCCAGATATAGGGCGTTGCCAACATGAAGCTCGCGGGCGATTTCGGCTAGGGTGGCTTCTTTTACCAGCTGGGCGCGCAATGGGGAGAGATGCCCTTCGGGCAGGCTGGGGAAGGCGTGGTAGAGCATTTTGGCGATGGCGTAATCTAGGATGCTGTCGCCGATGAATTCTAGCCGCTCGTTGTTTTGGGCGTGGTAGCTGCGGTGGGTGAGCGCTTGTTGTAACAGGGCGGGGTTTTTGAAGGTGTAGCCGAGTTGGTTTTGCAGATGGGTGAGATGTTGTTGGCGGGGGCTGTTGGGTGTTGTCATGATGGTGTTTGGATGGGAAGGGTTTTGTTTACGGCAGCCTGAAAAT
>CAUQDE010000248.1:0-3163 GCA_963516425.1 uncultured Kingella sp. | reverse complement strand
CACGGCATAAAACATGGCAAAAAAAGCGAAATTTAACCCCAAAACCCCCGCGCAACAGCCCACCCCAGAAGCGCAGCGGCAAACGCAAGAAGCGCGGATTACCGCCAATGGGCGCGTGATTAGCGAGCACCCCGCCACCTTTATCACGCCTGCCAAGCTGCGTGCGCTGTTTGAGGATGCCGAGGGCAACGATATTCAAGCGCAGCATGAATTGTTTGCCGATATGGAGGAGCGCGACAGCGCGATTGCTGCCGCGCTGGCGACACGCAAGCTGGCGGTGCTGGGGCTGGATTGGCGGGTTGCCGAGCCGCGCCATGCCAGCCCCGCCGAGCAGCAGCTTACCGCCGCCGCGCAAGGTTATTTTGACAACCTTGCCCACATGGACGATTTGCTGATGGATTTGATGGACGCGGTGGGGCATGGCTTTGCCGCGCTGGAAATTGCATGGCAGCAGCAAGGCAGCCTGAATGCTCCCGCGCGGTTTAACCTGATACCGCAAAGCTGGTTTCGCTGGGATACGCACGATAACTTGCTGCTGAAAACCCCTGATAACCCCACGGGCGAGCCGCTGTGGGCGATGGGCTGGGTGGTGCATCAACACAAAAGCCGCAGCGTGCAGGCGGCGCGCAATGGACTGTTTCGCACGCTGGCGTGGCTGTATATGTTTAAACACTATTCAGCGCACGATTTTGCCGAGTTTTTGGAGCTTTACGGCATGCCGATTCGCATCGGCAAATATGGCGCAGGGGCAACCGAAAAGGAAAAGCAAACCCTGCTGCGCGCCGTTGCCGAAATCGGGCACAACGCGGCGGGCATTATGCCCGAGGGCATGATGATTGAGCTGCACCAAGCGGCATCGGGCACAACGGCGGGCAATAACCCGTTTATGACCATGATTGAATGGTGCGAAAAATCCGCCACGCGGCTGATTTTGGGGCAAACCCTAACCAGCGGGGCGGACGGGCGCGCCAGTACCAACGCGCTGGGGCAGATTCACAACGAAGTGCGCCATGATTTGCTGGTGGCCGATGCGCGGCGTTTGGCGCAAACGATTAACCGGCAGATTTTAGAACCCTTTTTGCGGGTGAATTTTGCCATCGACGAAGATACCCGCCTGCCGCAGTTTGAATTTGACACACGCGAGGTGGCGGATTTGGCGGCGATTGCCGAGGCGTTGCCGAAATTGGTGGATGTGGGCGTGCAAATTCCCGAACGCTGGGCGCGGGATAAGCTGGCGATTCCCGATGCGCAGGATGGCGAGATGCTACTAGGGCGCAAAACGCAAGAGAGCAGCGACGCAGAACCCCCAGCCGATGGCAAACAAAGCAACACACGCCATGACAAAGCAGGCGCGAAAAACGCAGCAGGGCAGCCTGAAAAAGGCAAACCGCCCGCCGCGCTGAATTATCGCCATGTTGCCCTGAATGCGCAGGGGCAAATTGCCCCCGCTTGGGATGTGGCGTTTGAAAATGGGGTGGAAGATTATTTGCGCGAGGCGAAGTTTGCCGCCCAGCTTGAACCCATGCTGCAAGATTTGGGGCGCGCGCTGGCGGAGGGCGAAGATTATGAAGCGGTGGAACACCGCTTAATCGCCGCCTATCCCACGCTGGACACGCGCCGCTTGCAAGAGGCTTTAACGCGGGTGCTGTTTGTGGCGGATTTGTGGGGGCGCGCGCAGCCGTAATCTTTTGCTGCCAGAGGCAGCCTGAAAATGCCGTTAAACCCTTTTTTGAATGAACCCTATGCAACCCAATCTTTCCCTAGCCCTAAACCTGCCGCCCGAGGGAGCATTGCGCTATTTTGATAGCCTAAACCTGCCCTTACCCGCCAACGCCAGCGAAGCCGTTGCCCAAGCGGCGACCAAGGCGCGCAGCATTGCGGGGATTTATCAACAAGAGATTGTGGGCGATTTATTGAACAGCTTGCGCCAAAGCGCGGCGGAGGGCACACCCTTTGCCACATGGCGCAAAAATATGCTGACGATGCTGCGCGAGCGCGGGCTGGCTTTGGATAAAGCAGGCGATATGGTGCAGCAAAGCACGGGCGAAGTGGTGGGCACGGGCTTAACGCGCCATCGTTTGCAAACCATTTTTCAAACCCAAATGACCAACGCACGCATGGCAAGCCTTTGGCAAAAGCTGCAAGAGAACAAAGATGCCCGACCCTATTTGCAATACAGCGCCATTAACGATGCGCGCACGCGCCCCGCGCATCGGGCGTTGGATAATGTGGTGTATCCGATTGACGACCCCTTTTGGGATTATTTCTACCCGCCCAATGGCTTTCGCTGCCGCTGCTATGTGATGGCGTTGGCACCACGCGATGTGGCGCGTGCAGGACTGACGGTGTCGCACAGCAGCCCCGAGCAGTTTAGCGAGATGGTGATAACCAACCGCAAGGGGCAAAGCCACACGCGCACCCGCATCACGCTTGCCGATGGCAGAAGTTTCACGCCCGATAAAGGCTTTGATAACAATGTAGGCAAAAATCATTTGGCGCAGCTGGGACAGTTGCAGATGGAGCGAGCGGTGGATTTGCCGCCGCGGCTGGCAAGCATGGCGGTGGGGGAGGCGTTGAAAGACCCTGCTTTTTCCCAAGCCATTGCACAGCAGTTTCGTGAACGATTTGATTATTTGCAAAACCATTTTGGCAGTAATCAAATGCTGCATATTGGCGTGTTATCGCCATCCGTTTTGGATGCGTTAGATAAGCGTGGTTTAATGCCACAATCTGCTGTGATTAGCATGGGCGATGCGGATATAACCCACGCAATGCGCGAAGGGAAAATTGCGCGTGGGCAAGCCTTACCAGATGATGTGTTACGCGAAATCCCTACCCTGCTACAAAATCCTGATGCGGTGTATTTGCAAACGAATAAAAATAAGCCTGTTTTGTGGTTTGTATATGAAACCGAAAAAGGGAAATTGGTGCTGCTTTTGGATAGAGCGGATAAGAAAAGCCAACGGAAAATGAATATAGTGATAACTGGTGGCAAGATTTTTAGCTGGAATGCGTCTTTAAAACAACACGAGCTAATTTGGGGGAAAGCATTGGAAGATTGAAAGCAAGGGGCGTTGGGACTCGAACCCACATAATACTAACGCCAGCTGCGCCGTAACCGTTACCATTTGGAAACTACCCCTTGCTGTTGGCATTTTAACCC
>CAUQDE010000247.1:0-3195 GCA_963516425.1 uncultured Kingella sp. | reverse complement strand
CGGCAAAGCGTATGAATTGTTTGAAAAAATGGTGGTGGCGCAAGGCGGCAGCACCACGTTTGAGCAGCTGCCCAAAGCGGCGGTGGTAAAACCCGTGTTGGCGCAGGCGGCGGGCTATATCCAAAACATGAACACGCGCGACATCGGCGTTGCCGTCATCAACTTGGGCGGCGGTCGGCGTGTTGCCAGCGATGCGATTGACCACAGTGTGGGCTTTGACGAAATCCTGCCCATCGGCGCGCGCGTGGAAACCGATACGCCGCTTGCCATGGTGCACGCGAAAGACGAAGCCTCGTGGCAGGCCGCCGCGCAGGCATACCGCAACGCGGTGGGCATCGGGCAAACGCAGCCTGAAAGCCGCCCCATGGTTTATGAAACCCTAGCGGGCTAATCCCGCGCTGTCATCCGCGCCCTTACCCGCGCGATAACCGTTTTCAGGCTGCCTATTTGTTCAAGCAATAGGCAGCCTGAAAACTCATTGCCGCACGCAATGCGCAGCGGTTGGTTTTCAGGCTGCCCATTACAATGCAGCCTGAAACCTTTGCGCAGCCTGCCAGCGGCGGAGCGTCGGCATCCTGCCGATGTTGCCAACCCGCCAAACCCCGAATGCGCCATCGGATGGCAAGCCGCCGCCGCTTCATTTCCGATTTCAGGCTGCCTATCCCCGATGCAGCCTGAAACGCCGTTTAGCAAAGCCAGAAACCATGCCCCGCCTTATCCCCAAAAGCCTCGTCTCCCGCCTAACCCTGCTGGTAACCACATGGCTCATCTCCGCCTTTATCGCCATCAGCATCACCATGCTGCTTTCCTTGCGGCTGGAAGGCGGCGCGGCAGCCGTGAACGACACGGGCGGCCTGCGCTACCAAACCTACCGCCTGCGCCTGTATCTGAATGACACCAGCAAAGTGCAAAGCCTGATCCAAACCTTCGACCAAACCCTTGTCCGCCTGCACCACAGCGACCCCACCCGCCCGCTGAACCTGCCGCAAGACCGCAGCATCCAGCAGCACCTCAAATTGCTGCAACAATATTGGGAAACCCAAATCAAACCCCAATACCAATCGCCCAACCCCAATCTCGCCCTGTTGGACAACCACCTGATTCCCAACTTCGTCGCCAGTATCGACAGCCTCACCCGCACCATAGAACACAACAACGCCTATTACGTCCAATGGCTGCGCGTATTCCAAACCGCGCTGATGGTGCTGATTTTCGTGGTGTCGGGCATCACCATCGTCCTGCTCAAAATCTGGATTATCCGCCCGCTCAAAAATTTGGAAACAGGCGTCATCGCCATCCAAAACAGCCAATTCGGCGAACACATCCCCGAAGACAATTCCACCGAATTCGCCATCGTGGACAACGGCTTCAACCGCATGAGCAGCCATCTCGCCCGTCTCTACGGCAAGCTGGAACAGCAGGTTGCCGAAAAAACCCAAGACCTCGTGCGCAAAAACGACACCCTCAACACCCTATACACCGTTGCCCAAGAGCTCAACCAAACCCAAACCACCCAGCAAGCCGCGCAAACCTTTCTGCCGCACATCCTCGCGCTCACCCAAGCCGAAGCCGCCGAAGTGTCCATCAACAACAACCTTATCGCCCGCCAAAGCAAAACGCCCAACGCCTCCGACTTCCCCCCGTTTGCCAATCGCTTTAAAATTCGCGCCAACGAAACCACGCTGGGCACGCTCACCCTATACTACAACCAAAGGCAGCCTGAAAACGCCGATAGCGAGCTGGTGCAAACCCTTACCCACCAACTTGCCCTCGCCATCAGCAATAACCAACTCGCCGAAGAAAGCCGCCAATACGCCGTCTTGCAAGAGCGCAATACCATCGCCCAAGGGCTGCACGACAGCATCGCTCAATCGCTCAGCTATCTGAACCTGCAAACCCAAATGCTGGAAAACGCATGGGCAAACCAAGAAACCCAAGCCGCGCAAGAAAACCTGCAATCCATCAAAACCGGCATCCAAGAATGTTACGACGACGTGCGCGAGCTGCTGCAAAATTTCCGCACCAAAATCACGCAGAAAAACATCAACGAAGCCATAGAAACCCTCGCCCAACGCCTTGCCGAGCAAAGCCACATCCGAGTGCACACCGAATGGCACGGCAACGGCGCGCCGCTCACCCCCAGCCAGCAGCTGCAATTCATCTTTATTTTGCAAGAAAGCCTGTCCAACATCCGCAAACACGCCCAAGCGCGCAACGTAAGCATCCGCATCGACAACCGGCAAGACTACACCCTCACCATCACCGACGACGGCATCGGCTTTAACCCGCACACCGAACGCACCGACGACCACATCGGGCTAAACATCATGCAAGAGCGTGCCCAACGCATCAGAGCCAGGCTCAGCATCCAATCCCAACAAAACCACACCCGAATCCAACTCACACTGCCCAAAAAAGAGAGAAACCAAACATGACCATCAACATAGCCCTTATCGACGACCACACCCTGTTTCGCAGCGGCATCAAAGCCCTATTAAGCCGCCAAACCGAATTCAGCATCGTAGGCGAAGCGTCAGACGGATTCAGCGGCGTGAAACTGGTGGAGCAAACCCGACCCGATGTCGTTTTGCTGGATTTGAACATGCCGCAAATGAATGGGCGCGACGCGCTCGCCCAAATTCTGTCCAGCCGCCCCGAGCAAAAAGTCATCATGCTCACCGTGTCCGAAGACAGCGAAGACTTAACCGAATGCATCCGCTTGGGCGCCAGCGGCTTTTTGCTGAAAAACATCAACGCCAACTATCTGATTGAATCCATCAAAAAAGTGGTCAATGGCGACAACGCCTATTCGCCCGAAATGACCGCGCGGCTGGTGCAATCGCTGATTCGCCCCGCCCAAGCCGAAAGCGCGTTAAGCCAGCTCACCCCGCGCGAATTGGAAACACTGGGGCATCTGGCGGCGGGATACAGCAACAAAGCCATCGCCAAAAACCTGAACCTTGCCGAATCCACCATCAAAGTGCACGTGCAAAACATCCTGCGCAAGCTGAAACTGGACAGCCGCGTTCAGGCTGCCGTGTTTGCGATACAGCACAAAGTGCCGCTGCCCGATTGCGCCAAAGAAGGCAACCACCCCGCAGAATAGGGCGGATTAAAGCCCTAGCTGCCCGGATTATGAATAAGGGGCTGACGTAGATTAGCCCTAAATTCCACACCAATCCCGCAGGATTTTAA
>CAUQDE010000246.1:0-3261 GCA_963516425.1 uncultured Kingella sp. | reverse complement strand
TTGAGCCTGCTGCATCCCGCCGCCAGCCGCCTGTGGCAACGTTTTCAGGCTGCCTTATTGGCGGTGCTGTTCGCCATCGTTGCCGCCGCCGCGATAGGCAACTGGTTCTATTTTTCGGTGTACGGGCATCAGTTTGACGTATTCATGTTTGGCTTGTTTGACGAAGACACCCGCGCCGTGGTCAAAACCATGTGGTCAGACTACCCCGTTATCCGTGGCATCATCGGCTTAATCGCCGCCATCGCCTTGTTTACATGGCTGCTGAACCGCAGCACGCGCCACATCCATCCGCAAACTAGCGCATCCAAAGGCGCGTGGTTTGCCATCATCTTGCTGCCCATCATTGCGCTTACCATCGGCATTCGCGGCTCGTTTGGCAAATTTCCGCTGCGCCAATCCGCCGTGTATATTTCCGCCGTGCAACAAATCAACAAGCTCGTGCCCAACGCGCTCACATCCATCAGCTGGGCATGGAACGACTACCGCAACAGCAGCCATTTTGCCCCCGTGTCCGAAGCCGATGGCGCGCAAATCATCAGCCAGCTCACGGGCAAAAGCAGCAGCGCCGATTTAAACCAATTCATCCACACCACGCCGAAAAACCCTGCCGTGGAGCAACACCAGCCCAATGTTGTGTTTGCCGTGATGGAAAGCATGAGCGCGCATTTGCTCGCGTTTGACAGCCCCGAGCGCAACCTATTAGGCAGCCTGAAAAACCATTTTCAGCAAGATTGGGTGTACCACAAATTCGTTTCCGAAGGCGATGGCACCAGCGACAGCCTGCACCGCTTTTTCATCCGCTCGCCGCGCAACAACATCAGCCAATCCACCGCCAAAAACAAACCCTTCCCCACCAACCTGTTCACGCCCTATAAACAAGCGGGATACCGCATTGTCTACATCACCGCAGGCAACGGCGGCTGGCGCGATTTTGATAACTTTATCCGCCATCTGGGCGCAGACGAAATCGTTGACGAAAACACCATCAAAACCCGCTATCCAGAAGCTGTTTCCGCCACATGGGGCATCCCCGATGAATATATGTTTCGCTATGCCGCCGACGAGCTCAAACGCGCCGAACAAGACGGCAAGCCCGTGTTTATCATGCTGCTGTCCATCACCAACCATCCGCCTTATCAGCTGCCCGCGCCGCATCAACGCCAAAACTTCCAGCTTACCGCCCAAGAGCAAAGCCGCCTATCTAGCCTAGCCCAAGGCGACACCCTCAACGAAGTATTCAACACCTACAAATACAGCAACGACCAACTGGGCAACTTCGTCAGCCAAGTAAAACAAAACAGCCCGCACACCATCATCGCCGCCACGGGCGACCACAACATGCGCGCCATCAGCTACCCTAACCCGCAAGACACCGCGCTGGGGCATGGCGTGCCGTTTTACCTGTACGTTCCCCCAGAATACCGCGCAGGGGCGCAATACCAACCCGAGCGCGCAGGCTCACACAAAGACATCGTCCCCACGCTGTACGCGCTCAGCCTGTCGCAAGCCCAGTTTTACCAAACAGGCTGCAACCTGACCGCCCCCGCCGAAGCTACCGACAACCCGTTCTGCGGCTACGGCTACAACCCCGAAGTCATCCTTACCGACCACGGCTTTTACAACACCAAAAACCAGCAATACCGCACATGGCAAAACGGCGACACCCTGATTGCCAACCCGCAACCCAGCACCCCCAGCCCCGCCGACCAACGAATCATCCAACAAGCCATCGCCAACAGCCCATTTTTAGAATGGCAACTAAACCGCATCGTGGCAGGGACAAAATAGCGCGGGCGCAGGCTTTGTTGATTGTTGGTTTTGTAAACACCAAAGGCAGCCTGAAGCCAACCAACCGTAGGGTGTGCAACTTTGTTGCGCACGCCGTCAAAGGCAGCCTGAAAAGCTAAAATGGAGCATCGGCAGCTCGCCGACAAAACTACCTAAGCAGTAAACACCAATTTCAGGCTGCCTAATTAGCTCGGTTTAACAACTGCCCTACCCTATGCAACCAAAGGCAGCCTGAAACCAACCAATCGTAGGGTGTGCAGCTTTGCTGCGCACGCCGTCAAAGGCAGCCTGAAAACCTAAAAATGAAGCATCAGCAGCTTGCCGACAAAACCACCTAAGCAGTAAACACCAATTTCAGGCTGCCCCAGCATCCCCCAAAGGACACCCATGAACATCAAACTCATCGTCGGACTCGGCAACCCCACCGCCGAATACGAACACACCCGCCACAACGCAGGCTTCTGGTTTATCGACGAACTGGCATGGCAATGGAAAGCCCAGCTCAAAAGCGAAAAAAAATTCCACGGCGACATCGCCCGCGTCGCCCAACCCCAAGGCGACGTGTGGCTGCTCAAACCCGACACCTACATGAACCTATCGGGCAAAGCCGTTGCCGCGCTTGCCCAGTTCTACAAAATCCAACCCGAAGAAATCCTAGTCGTCCACGACGAACTAGACATCCCCTGCGGACACATCCGCTACAAACTCGGCGGCGGCAACGGCGGACACAACGGGCTAAAAGACATCCAAGCCAAACTCGGCACGCCCAATTTCTACCGCCTACGCCTCGGCATCGGACACCCAGGCGATCGCAGCCTTGTGGTCGGCTTCGTGCTTAGCAAACCCCCAGCTTCTGAACGCCAACTGATAGACAACGCCATCGCCAAATCCCTCCAAGCCATGCCCGACATCATGGCAGGCGATTTAGAAAAAACCGTGCGTTTTTTGCATAGCAAGTAACGGCGTAAGGCAGCCTGAAACCTAAAATGGAACGGCGACGGCTCGTCGCCAAATGGCTGATTAAACAGAGTATGGCTGTTTTACCAAAATGTCGGCGAGCCGCTGATGCTCCATCGTTTGCAGATTTTGCAAAGGTTTCAGGCTGCCTCAAACATTTTCGCAATGGTGCGACAACCGTTCATCACTAAAACCACTGGACAAACACCGCTGTTTAGATTTTCAGGCTGCCTCAATCCCAAAAGGCAGCCTGAAAAAACAAAACCGTTTGGTATTCTGCCAAACGGTTTTTTGCTGAATAGATTGAGTTTCAGACTGCCTAACGCTTCACAAATGTTTAATGCTGCTGCCACTCCCCTACGTCCAGCCGAACGCAGCATCCTTTTTTCGGAAAAAAGCGTGCGCTTGTCCGACGACGCACGAAGTGCGGCTAGTTCGCACGCGCCGAAAAAAGGATGCGGAGTGAGGGAAGTTCGCGTAGCGAACCTGCACGTCGGGGTCGCCTTTCTTTTGCTT
>CAUQDE010000245.1:0-3261 GCA_963516425.1 uncultured Kingella sp. | reverse complement strand
CGCCGAAGCGGGGGCGGCGTTCATCGCGGAATTTGGTTTGGATGTGGTAGAAATTTTTGGGCAACTGTTTGTATGAATTGATTTCTTTGCGCACGATGTCGGTAATCAGCTCTTCGCAAGTGGGGCTGAAACAGAAGGCGTTGTCGTGGCGGTCGGTGATGCGCAAAAGCTCGTCGCCGTAAAAATCCCAGCGTCCGCTTTCTTTCCACAAATCAGCAGGTTGCACCACGGGCATCAGCAGTTCAATCGCGCCTGCGCGGTTCATTTCCTCGCGCACAATCGCTTCCACTTTGCGCAACACGCGCAAGCCCATCGGCATCCATGTGTATAAACCCGAGGCGTTGGCTTTAATCAACCCCGCGCGGAGCATCAATTTGTGGCTGGCAAGCGTGGCTTCGGCTGGGGCTTCTTTGAGGGTGGAAATGAAAAATTGGCTGGCTTTCATGGGGGGTGTCCTGTGCAATGAAATAAAGGGGCGGATTATAGCAAAATCCCTTGCGCTTCGTGGGGTTGAGGCAGCCTGCGTAGCAAAGCGGGGTTGCCAAGCTAAAATGGGGAAACGCTGTTTCAGGCTGCCTCTGCCAACTCTAGCCACGCGCCCCGCAACAATGGCATAATCGCCCCTTTTTTAAGCTCCGCTACCGCCACGCATGAACCGCCTACTTTTCACCGCGTTAATTTTGGCCACCGCCGCCTGTGCCGCGCCGCCGAATGCACTGCCGCCCGCGCCTAGGCAGCCTGAAAACCCCAGTGTCCCATCGCTGCCCTACCCCGAAACCACGCCCAACGAACAATTTGAGCAGCTTGCCATCCAAGTGAGCCGTTTGGAAAACCAAGTTGCCGAGCTGCACGAGCGCGTAGAACAGCTAGAACAACGCCTTGCCGCGTCGGCAAAACGTCCCACCCGCGTTCACAGCAATAAACCCATTGCCCCGCCCTTTGCCAGCCATCAAGGCAGCCTGAAAACCGAAACCGCGCCCAGCCTGCTAGAAAAGGCGCAACAGCAATACCGCGCCCAGCAATACCAAGCCGCCACCGCCACCCTGCGTGAAGCCGATAGCGGCGGCGATGGCAGCGAAACCGCGCAAAAAAGTATGTTTCTGCTGCTGCAAGCGCATCAAAAACTCAACCATTGCCAAAGCGTGATTAACATCGGGCAACGCTACGCCACCCGCTTTTCAGGCAGCCCCAATGCGCCCGAAGCCTTGGCGCTTGTTGCCCAATGCCAGTATCACATTCAACAGCAAGACATCGCCCGCGATACATGGCGCAAAATCATCCAGCAATATCCCAAAAGCCCCGCCGCCCTCCGCGCCCGCAACCAAATCCACAAAAAATAGCAAAGGCACAACATGAACATTTTGATTTCCAACGACGACGGCTATTTATCGCAAGGCATCGCCACCCTTGCCCGCATCGCAGGCGAATTTGCCAACGTGCGCGTGGTTGCCCCCGAGCGCGACCGCAGCGGCGTGTCCAATTCGCTCACGCTCGACCGCCCGCTCAAAATCCGCAGCGCGGAAAACGGCTTTTATTATGTGAGCGGCACGCCCACCGACTGCATCCATCTGGGCTTGCACGCCCTTGCCGACTTCCAGCCCGACCTCGTGTTATCAGGCATCAACCACGGCTCAAACCTTGGCGACGACACGCTGTATTCAGGCACCGTTGCCGCCGCCACCGAAGCCTATCTGATGGGCATCCCCGCCGTCGCCTTCTCGCTCACCAGCCACGAATTCCACAAATATGCCGCCACCGCCGAACAAGCCGTGTGGAATATTGTGAACCAGCTTGTGCAAAACCCGCCCAGCGCACCGATTTTGTGGAATGTGAACATCCCCGCCGTTGCCCCGCAAGACCTGCGCGGACACAAAATCGCCCGCCTAGGCAGACGACACCACACCCAAAGCATCGTGCACGCCACCAACCCGCGCGGCGAAGACATCTACTGGATAGGCGCAGTGGGCGCGGTTGCCGACAACGAACAAGACACCGATTTTGCCACCTGCGAATCGGGCTATGTGAGCATCACGCCGCTGCAAATTGATTTGACCGCCTATTCGCAAATGCACGCCTTGGATGAATACTGGCAAGGCTTAACGTTTGAATAACGCTTTTCAGGCTGCCTCAACGCCATCTATATGAGGCAGCCTGAAAAACATAAATCCCCCTCAACGCAGCTTTCAAGCTGCCCCACCCCCAAAGGACAACCATGAACATCATCGACACCACCATCCCAGACGTAAAAATCCTAGAACCGCAAGTCTTCGGCGACGAACGCGGCTTTTTTATGGAAACCTTCCGCGACAACTGGTTCAACGAACACGTCGCCCGCCGCACCTTCGTGCAGGAAAACCACAGCAAATCCAACAAAGGCGTGCTGCGCGGCTTGCACTACCAAACCGAAAACACCCAAGGCAAGCTCGTGCGCGTGGTGGCAGGCAGCGTGTTAGACGTTGCCGTGGACTTGCGCCGCTCATCGCCCACCTTTGGCAAATGGGCAGGCGCGGTGCTCTCCGCCGACAACAAACGCCAGCTCTGGGTGCCCGAAGGCTTCGCCCACGGCTTTTATGTGCTGGAAGACCACACCGAGTTTGTGTACAAATGCACCGACTACTACAACCCAAAAGCCGAACATTCGCTGATTTGGAACGACCCCACAGTCGGCATTGATTGGCAACTGAACGGCGAGCCCAGCCTATCCGCCAAAGACTTGGCCGGCAAACCGCTTGCCGAAGCCGTTACGTTTGAATAACCGAATAACGGCTTGCTTGGCGTAACGGTTTGCATTGCATAACAGTTTATATTGCCAACCACCGCACAGATAAAAGGCAGCCTGAAAACGCTTGAATGGTTCAAATGCGTTTTCAGACTGCCTGTTTGTTGCGCTGCCCGCAGACTGGGCAACCGGTTACCCGCGATGATTTCACGGCAAACATGCCACGGGGCAATAACGTATCCATCCTGCTTACTCTGATTGCCGCAACCCAAAGGCAGCCTGAAAACGCTCCAACTATGTTTCAGGCTGCCTATTGGTGTGATGTTGTAAACCAAATAGGCAGCCTGAAAAAACAAAACCGCTTGGTATTCAGCAACGCGATTTTTTACTGGATAGATTGGGTTTCAGGTTGCCTAACGCTTCTCAACTGTTTGATGCTACTACTCCCTCCCCTACGTCCAGCCGAACGGAGCATTCTTTTTTCGGGAAAAAGCGTGCGCTTGTCCGACGACGCACGAAGTGCGGCTAGTTCGCACGCGCCG
>CAUQDE010000244.1:0-3279 GCA_963516425.1 uncultured Kingella sp. | reverse complement strand
TTTAAGCAAGACACGCAATACAACCTATCGGGCAAAGCCACTTTTGCGCTGTATGAAACTGAGCAATCGCGCCGGACGCGCCATGAACGCATTGAGGACGACGTGAAATGGAAAGCGGAGTAGGCGCTGCGCGACAAGAAACCATTAAGCGCGGCAGAACAAAACAAAATTCGCCAAGAATTTCAAGAAAAACAAGCCAGACGCGATAAAACAACGCAAACGCTGTTTAACGCCCTATCGGTTCATTACACAGGCGCGATGGATTTGCCGCGCGGCAAAATAGAATTGGTGCCCGAGTTGCACTACGAAACGCGCAACGCATTAGGCAGCCTGAAAATACCGATGCAACTAGACATCAAAGCGCAGGCGGCGTATGCGGACTTGGGCGCATTTGAGCCCAGCCTGCCGCTCGCCGATTCGGCGTTGTCTGCCGACAAGCCGATTGTGCGTTTCAGGCTGCCTAAGCAGTGGCAAAACAAAATCCCCTTTGCCGATGTGTGGCGCGCGCTGCCCAAAGCCTATGACGAAAGCATCAAAGCATTGGGCGACGATGCCTTTACCGCCTTGCCTTTAAACGACACCACCCGCAAAATCGGCGCGCGCCACCGCATCGCGCTGCGTTCCAACAGCAAGCAAAGCATGGAAAGCACCAAAGCACTGTTCCAAAGCCTGCAACAGCAACTGCGCGAGCAAGGCAAACCCGGCAACGCCAACATCAGCCAAGCCGATTACGACCGCTTCGTTGCCAGCCTAGAAGCCATCAGCAGCGCGGTGCAAGGCATGACTACTGCCATCGCGGATAAACAGCCGCCCGTTGAATACGAGTTTTACTACGACGGCAAAGGCAGGCTGTTGGCGTACTTCGCTACCATGCGAATGGAAAACCTCGGCGGCTTGATGGGGCACGGCTTGCGCATCAAAATGGAAGCCTATAACCACTACACCCGCACGCCGCAGTTTACCCTGCAAGCGACCGATGCCAACACGGTGGATTTTGAGCAAGCCTTTCCGCAGCTAGCCAAAGAATGGAACGCCCTTCCCGCACTGAATGCGGACGGCAAAGGCGACAGCAGCGGCAAAAAATAATCCGCCGCTTGTCTACATACAAAAGGCAGCCTGAAAACGCGTTTCCCCGTTTTCAGGCTGCCTTTATGTTGCTCACAAACGCCTACGCGCTTTCCAACGCCTTTTGTTCCGCCTTATACGCCGCTTGCATTTCACGCTCGCGCTTGGTGGCTTGGCGCAGCATAAAACAATTCACCACAATCACCAGCGTGCCAATCACCGCGATAAAAATGGTGGCCAGCACATTCATTTTTGGGTCTAGCCCCAAGCGGATTTTGGAGAAAATCACCTGCGGCAGCGTGGAAGACCCCGGCCCCGACAAGAACGAGGTAATCACCACGTCATCCAGCGACAGCGTAATGCCGAGCAAGAAGCCCGATGCAATGGCAGGCGCAATCAGCGGCAAGGTAATCACAAAAAAGATTTTCATCGGGCGCGCGCCCAAATCCATCGCCGCTTCTTCTAGCGATTGGTCCAGCTCCGCCAAGCGCGAGCGGATGACCACGGTAATATACGCCATGCACAGCGTGGTGTGCCCCAAGAAAATGGTGAAGAAACCACGGTCTAGCCACGTTACATCGCTGTGCAACCAGCCTTGCAGCATGGTTTGCACTTGGATAATCAGCAGCAGCATGGATAGGCCCGTAATCACATCGGGCATCACCATCGGCGCGGAAATCAGGCCGGCAAACAAAGTGCTGCCGCGAAAGCGTTTAATCCGCGCCATCGCGTAGCCCGCCATCGTGCCGAGCGTTACCGCCGCAAACGAAGCGCACACCGCAATTTTTAACGACAGCCAAGCCGCGCTCAAAATTTGCTGGTCTTGCAGCAGGCGGCCATACCATTTGGTGGAGAAGCCGCCCCACACGGTTACCAGTTTGGAATCGTTAAACGAATAAATCACCAAAATAAACAATGGGATATAAAGAAACAGCAAGCCTGCAATCAATGCCAACTTCAAAAAAGGAGAAATTTTGTTATTCATCATTTGCTTCCTTTTGCGTTTTCACGGTTGGTGAAATATTGTTCCAGCGCAATCGGCACCACCAACACCAGCACCATCACCACCGCAATCGCAGCAGCCAGCGGCCAGTTGGCTTGGTCGGAGAACGCCTGCCACAACACTTTACCAATCATCAGGTTGTCGGGCCCGCCCACCAATTCTGGAATCACATACTCGCCCATAGAAGGGATGAACACCAGCATAGAGCCCGCAATAATGCCCGATTTAGACAGCGGCAGCGTTACCGTGAAAAAGGCTTTGATGGGGTGCGCGCCCAAATCGGCAGCGGCTTCCAGCAAGCGGTTATCCAGTTTTACCAGTTGGGTATAAAGCGGCAAAATCATAAACGGCAAATAGGCATACACCATCACCAACACCAGCGAAAAGCTGTTGTAAAACAATTCCATAGGCTCGCTAATAATGCCCCATTTGATGAGGTAAGTGTTGATGATGCCGTTGGTGCTGAGCAGCCCCATCCATGCGTACACGCGCAGCAGGAACGATGTCCAAAAAGGCAACATAATCAGCAGCAACAGCGTGTTGCGAAAAGAAGGATGGACGCGGGAAATGGCATACGCCATCGGGTAGCCAATCAGCAGGCAAATCAGCGTGGTTAAAAGTGCGGTTTTGATGGACAGCCAATAAGTCAGCACATAAATATTGCTGCCCGATTCGCTGGTAAAGGGGTTGAGCACATCCCACAGCGAGGGCCAAAAATCCACAAAAATTTCTTTGTAGTTTTTGGTGAAAATTTGCAACGCGCCTTTTTCGTCAAAAAGCGGGGTGAATGGGGGGATGGTGTAGGTTTGGTCGGCGAAGCTGATTTTGAACACGATGGCAAAGGTGAGCAAAACCAACACAAACAGCCAGGTGAACGGTACGCCAATCACAAAGCGCGCCCCTGGGCGTTTGCGCCGTTTGATGTTTACGGAAGACATTTTCAGGCTGCCTCTTTAACGAGTTAATGGGGTGGGCTGGTTTTCGGGCCAATCCAGATACACTTCGTCGCCCCATGTGGGCGGTTCAATACCGCGCACATACCAATATGGCGCGGGCACTTGGCTTTTGATGATGCGGCCGTTTTCCATTTGCACATGGTAAATGGCGAAGCTGCCCAAATAGGCGATTTCTTTCACTTTGCCGCGCGCCCAGTTGTGCGTGTCGCGGTGGGCGGGTTTTTCTTTGTGCAGGTCAATGTCTTCGGGGCGGAT
>CAUQDE010000243.1:0-3287 GCA_963516425.1 uncultured Kingella sp. | reverse complement strand
ATTCAAAGCCCTCGCGGCGCATATTTTCCAGCAAAATGGTCAAATGCAATTCGCCACGCCCCGACACACGGAACACGTCGGCATCGGCGGTGTCTTCCACGCGCAGGGCAACGTTGGTGAGCAATTCGCGGGTCAAGCGGTCGCGGATTTGGCGCGAAGTAACGAATTTGCCTTCCGTGCCCGCCAGCGGGCTGGTGTTCACCATAAAGTCCATGGTCAAAGTCGGCTCGTCCACGCTCAACATCGGCACGCCAATGGGGTTTTCCTTGTCGCAAATGGTTACGCCGATGCCGATTTCGTCAATGCCCGAAATAATCACAATATCGCCCGCCTCGGCTTCGTCCAAAGGCACGCGCTCCAAGCCTTTGAAGCCGAGCAGTTGGTTGATGCGCCCTGTGGCGATTTGTTTATCGTGGTTCATCACGGCAACTTGCATCCCGGGGCGGATTTTGCCGTTCAAAATGCGCCCAATGCCAAGGCGACCGGTGTAGTTGTCATAATCCAGCTGCGAAATTTGCAGTTGCAAGGGGGCGTTGGCATCGCCGCTGGGCTCGGGCGTGTGTTTCAAAATGGTTTCAAACAGCACGCGCATATCGGTTTCGCTGCCGTCTTCTTCCAAACGGGCAAAGCCGCTCAAACCCGATGCGTACACAATCGGGAAATCCAGCTGCTCATCGCTTGCGCCCAAGCTGTCAAACAATTCAAAGGTTTGGTCAATCACCCAGCTGGCGCGGGCGGAAGGTTTGTCGATTTTGTTAATCACCACAATCGGGCGCAAACCCAGCGCAAGGGCTTTTTTGGTAACGAAGCGGGTTTGCGGCATCGGGCCTTCTTGCGCGTCCACCAGCAGCACCACGCAGTCCACCATGCCGAGCACGCGCTCCACTTCGCCGCCAAAATCGGCGTGCCCCGGAGTATCGACGATGTTGATGTGGTAGCCGTTGTATTCGATGGCGGTGTTTTTGGCGAGAATGGTGATACCGCGCTCTTTTTCCAGGTCGTTGCTGTCCATCACGCGCTCTTCTACCTGCTGGTTGGCGCGGAAAGTGCCCGATTGGCGCAGCAGTTGGTCAACAAGGGTGGTTTTGCCGTGGTCCACGTGGGCGATGATGGCGATGTTGCGGATGTTTTTCATGGCGATGGTTTTGCCTTTTTGATTGGTTTGTACTGGTTTACCAAAACAAAAGCCGCTTGGGGGCGGTGTTTGCGTAAACAAGGGGGTTGAAATAAGAAAACCGCGCATTGTAGCACGATTGGGGTTTTCAGGCTGCCTTTGCGGTGTGGGATGAGGCAGCCTGAAAATGGGATTTGGGGTTTCAGGCTGCCTGTGCAAAATCTGCAAGCGATAGCGCGTTAAAGGCTCGCGGGCATTTTGGTAAACCAGTCGTGCTTTTTAATAAGCAGTTTGACGGCGAGCCGCCGCCGTTCCATTTTGGTTTTCAGGCTGCCTGTGTGCTGGAAGCTGAGAATTGTAATCAGGCAGCCTGAAATGGGTTTGTGCGGCGTGGGCGGGCAAAATGGGTTTCAGGCTGCCTTGGATGCAGCCTGAAAATGAAAATATAAGCCAACCCGCTTTTCAGGCTGCCTACCGCCATTGCCGTAAATATTTATCCACATCAAAGCGATGCGGCTTATCTGGGTGTTGGCGCAGATAGTCGCGCGCTTGAAGCAGTTTGCCGCGCACCCAGCGGCGCAGCGGGGTTTTCTTAACGTGATTGCTGAGAGAAAGCGTGTCATAGCCGTTGACGGCGAAACGCTGTTTGCCGTCTGCGCTGACCAGAAAGAAGGCATCATCGTGGGCATCGCCGTCGGGATCAAAGCCTTGCAGCACATAGTAAGACAGCGCGGCGGAGGGGCGTTCTACGATTTCAAATTTCAGTATCAGTTTGGCGGCATCTTCTGGCGAATCAACATAATAGCGGGACAATGCCTGCAACACGGGCTGTTGGTTGAAATAGTCCGCCATGTGCTGCTCGGCGGGGGTGTAGGCAAAGGGGTTGGGGTAGTATTTGCCGCCGATTTTCACGTCGTCTGCCGCTGTTTTCAGGCTGCCTCCTGTTACGACTTCGCCGCGCTGGTTGATGACTTCGCTGACGGCATCGGGCGAGGCGGGGGCAAGCGTCCAATGCTCGTCGTCTGTCCATTCTTTCTGCCAGCTGCCGCGATACACGGTGGCATAGCCGTGTTCAAACGGGGTGGCGAAATCCCACTGCGCGGGCGTGGCGCGGCTGCCGTCGCGGCGCACAAAGCCGACGCACCCGTTTTCCACATAGCGGCGCATGCCTTCCTGCCAGTAGTCGCAGCCGTTGTCGTAGGCAATGGGCGAGTAGAGATACTGCCCGCTGCGGCTGTACACGTCGCCTGCATCGGCGGCGAGTGCGCCTTGGCGGTCTTCTTTGTGTTGTGCGGACAGGCAGAGCTCTATGGTGTGCTCACGGATGGGCGTTTTTTGCGCGGCGAAATTTTCCACAAGCGGCGCAAACATGGGCTTGGGCGCAATCACAACGCGCCCCGATGCGGTTTTCACGCCGACTTTGCCTGATTGGACATAGTAATACAGCGGCTCGGCGGGGGCGATGGCGGCAAGGAATAAGGCGGGCAGGAGGGCGGGTTGGAGATTCATGGCGGTTGGTTGATTTGGCTTGGGCGGGTGGAGGATTATAGCGGAAGGGGTTTTCAGACGGCCTGTGTTTGGGCGGGGATGGTAAGGGCTGTTTTATCGCGGGCGCAGATGGGAGGCAGCCTGAAAATGCTTGCCCGCGCTCTCTACGGCTTGCTGGCAAGCCGTGCACTTTTCAAGATAAAAAGGTAGCCTGAAATCTTTATCGGTACATATTGTTTCAGGCTGCCTCAATCAGACCGCTTACTGCTGCCCAAACTTCGTCGTGATATTTATGGGCAACGCTTTTGCCTGAATGGTTGGGCGATTATAGCGGAAGATGTTTTCAGGCTGCCTTGTTTGGGCTGGAATGGCAACGACTATTTAAACGCGGGCGCAAACGATAGGCAGCCTGAAAACGCTCCCCGCGCCCCTACGGCTTGCGTGCAAGCCGTGCGCTTTTTATTGTCGTTACACAGGCAAAACTGGCTTTATCCAAATGCAATAAACCATTTCGCAAAGCGCAAGAGCCAACGCTGGATAAGGCTGTGCGGAACGACTAAAAAAAAATAAAAGGCAGCCTGAAAGACTGCCTACGAGGCGGAGCAATGGGATAAAGCTGAATAGCAAAAATGGGTGGTGTCCTAAAAAGTATGCTGCCTATTTTTTAATCATCACACGCAACCAT
>CAUQDE010000242.1:0-3318 GCA_963516425.1 uncultured Kingella sp. | reverse complement strand
GTGAAATATTGTTCGTTGGTTTCGTATTTGACTTCGCTGACGGATAGTGCTTTGCCGCTGATGCTGTCTATCAGAACCATGACGCCGAAACTGCGTCCGAAGTAAGTGGTGTCCATGATGACGTTGGCTGCTGCGGGAGAAATGAAATGCACCTTAATTTGAACTTTTTTGAGATGCCTCAGAATAGTCTGCCGACTGCATCCGTAAGTTTTGGCAAGCTGTGTGGCGGTCTGTTTGCCTTCGCTGTATGCCTGCCCTATTTCCTGCGGATTAAGCCGTCTGCCGCCATCAAACTGTCTGCCGCAAGCATGGCATTTGTAGCGTTGTTTGCCGTTTCGGCTGCCGTTCTTTTTGACTTGTTTTGAGCCGCAAAAAAGGCATTTTTTGTGTTCAAAGCCTTTGACCTCTTTTAAAGCCTTATAGGATAAGGCTTGCGGGGATTTTTAGCCTCCATTTTGTTACTTACGCCGCGGATAACATAAAGGCAGCCTGCGACCGAAGGAAATCCCTTTGGGGAAAACGGCTGTGATTTATTTCAGGCTGCCTCGTCCATTCAATCATCCCCGCGCGTTCAATACCAATCCTGCGGCACATCCGCCAAGCCTTGCACCGCCGCCACCTGCGCCGCCCAGCCTGCCGCCTGCGGCAGCACATGGGCAAAATACGCCTGCGCGGTGTGCTGCTGCGCGCGGTAAAACGCTTCGCCGAACAGGTTTTCCTGCTTGCCTGCCAACGCCTCCGCCGCGGCCAAATACGCCCGCGCCAACTCAACCGCGCCGAGCGTGGTGCCCATTTGCTGCAAATAGGCGTGGGCGGCGAAGCTGGCGTTTTCCCCAAAGGGACTTCCTTCGGTCGCAGGCTGCCTTTGCGCATAATCCACCATGTGTGCCACGCTTTGCTCTGCCAGCGCGATGGCTTGGCGCAGCGCGTGGGCAAGCGTGGGCGCGGTGGGGGCGAGTGCATCGGCAAGGGTTTTGCCTTCCGCCAGCAGCTTCAACGGCAATGCGCCTTGGTTGCCTGTGGTTTTGCGCCCTGCCAAATCGGCAGCCTGAATACCGTTGGTGCCTTCGTAAATCGGCGTGATGCGCACATCGCGCATCAATTGCGCCACGCCGCTTTCTTCCACATAGCCCGCGCCGCCGTAAATTTGGATGGCTAGGTTGGTGAGCAACACGCCGTTGTCGGTGAGCCATGCTTTGATGATGGGGATGAAAAAATCCAACTCGCGCTCGGCTTGTTTACGCGCCACGTTGTCCGCCAAGCCTTCCGCCAAGTCAAACAACGCCGCCGCGCGAAGATACAGCGCGCGCTGGGCAGCAAGCGTGGCTTTTTGCACAGCGAGCATGCGGCGCACGTCGGGGTGGGCAATGATGGCGACGTCGCGCCCGTCCACCGCGCCTTGCACGCGCTCGGCGGCGTAGGCACGCGCGTTTTGGCAGGCGCGTTCGGCAACGGCGTGCCCCTCGATGCCCACGTTGAGCCGCGCGGCTTTCATCATGGTGAACATATACGCCAAGCCTTTGCCTGCGCGCCCCACCAAATAGCCCGTTGCGCCGTCAAACTGCATGGTGCAGGTGGGGCTGGCGTGGATGCCGAGCTTGTGTTCCAAGCCCACCGCGTGCACCGCATTGCGCGCGCCCAAGCTGCCGTCGGCGTTGAGCAAAAATTTCGGCACAATAAACAACGAGATGCCTTGCACGCCCGCCGCCGCATCGGGCAGCCGCGCCAGCACCAGATGGACGATATTTTCGGTGAGCTCTTGCTCGCCCCAAGTGATGAAGATTTTCTGCCCCGTGATGCGGTACGCGCCGTTGCCATCGGGCGTGGCTTGCGTGGCGACGTGCGCCAAATCCGAGCCTGCATTTGGCTCGCTCAGATTCATCGTGCCGCTCCATTCGCCCGTGCACATTTTCGGCAAATAGGCGGCTTTTTGCTCTTCGCTGCCATGCTTATAAATGGCATCCACCGCGCCCAGCGTGAGCATCGGCAGCAGCGACAGCGACAAATTTGCCGCGCACCACATCTCTTCGCACGCGGCAGACACCACCGCCGGCAAGCCCTGCCCGCCAAACTCGGCAGGCGCGCGCAGCCCCGCCCAGCCCGCTTCGCAAAATTGGCGATACGCCGCCGCCAAATCGTCGTGCGTGTGCACTTGTTTGTTTACCAGCTTTGCGCCGTGCACATCGCCCGTGCGGTTGGTGTGCGCCCAAGATTGCTCGGCGAACTTGGCGGCTTCATCCAACACCGCCGCCACCGTGTCGGCATCCAGTTCCAACGCTTGTGCGGCGGGCAGTTGCAAAACCTCGGCGAGTTTGCCGTGGGTGCGCAGGGCGAAATTGAGTTCGTTTAAGGGGGCTTGGTAGCGCATGGCGGGCTCCTAATGGTTAATGGTGGGATAACGGCTTTATTTTAGCACGGCAAGCGCGCTGCTTTCGGCATTGACGGCAGCCTGAAACACAGCTTGCCACACGCTTTGCCGCACGGCAAAAGGCAGCCTGAAAACCGGTAATCCGTTTTCAGGCTGCCTTAATGCTCGGGCATCATGCCGACGATTTGCCGCCGAACTTCTGCCAAGCCTTTTCGTGAAAATAAAACGCCACCGTGTTCACCATCGGCTCAACCAACGCCACCGCGCCGGAAATGCCCACGCTGCCGGTCAAAACATACGCCACGCCAAACGCCACGCTAAAATGCAACACCGCAAAAGTAAACGTTTTTTTCATTATTGTGCTCCCAGGAAATGTTAAGTGCACAAATGATAGTCTTTCTTATTTAATCGCGCCACTGGTTTTACATATTGCCGCGATAGCCGGTTTCAGGCTGCCTATGCTGTTAGAAGTTACGCCGCGAAAATATGCTAAAATCGCGCCCTTTGCATAAATTAACAAACCAACAAGGATAAAACATGATCTCCACCAACGGCATCACCATGCAGTTTGGCGCCAAGCCGCTGTTTGAAAACGTATCCGTCAAATTCGGCGAAGGCAACCGCTACGGCCTTATCGGCGCGAACGGTTCGGGCAAATCCACCTTCATGAAGATTTTGGGCGGCGATTTGGAGCAGACCAGCGGTGAAGTCGCGATTGAACACGGCGTGCGCTTGGGCAAGCTGCGCCAAGACCAGTTTGCCTACGAAGACATGCGCGTGCTGGACGTGGTGCTGATGGGGCACACCGAAATGTGGGCGGCGATGACCGAACGCGACGCGATTTACGCCAATCCCGAAGCCACCGAAGACGACTACATGAAAGCCGCCGAACTGGAAGCCAAGTTCGCCGAATACGACGGCTACACCGCCGAAGCGCGCGCCGCCGAATT
>CAUQDE010000241.1:0-3340 GCA_963516425.1 uncultured Kingella sp. | reverse complement strand
TATTCGTGTTACAATTTTTAACATTCAATAATAATGAATTTTTAACCACGTCCAATTTTTTAAGGAGCACAAAATGGGACAATATAAAAAGTTATGGTACACGCTCATTGGCGTGTTAGCCGTAACATTCACGCTGCTGGGGTATCTTGGCGTTGAAATTTATCGCCAATCGCCTCCGTTTCCTGAAAAATTCGTTTCGGCGGATGGCAAAGTTTTGCTGACCAAAGACGATATTTTCAAAGGTCAATCCGCATGGCAAAGCACAGGCGGCATGGAGCTGGGTTCGGTGTTGGGACACGGCGCATACCAAGCCCCTGACTGGACGGCCGATTGGTTACACCGCGAATTGGAAGCATGGTTGGATTTAACCGCGCAGGCTGATTTTGGCAAAAAATACGCCGAGCTGGATAAAGTGCAACAAGAAACCGTGCGCGCGAAAATGATTCAAGAATATCGCTTCAACAGTGGTGTGCAAGAAGATGGCAGCGTGAAGCTGTCGGATACGCGCATCAAAGCGATTGAAAGCATTGCGCCGTATTACATCGGCTTGTATGGCGATGAGCCATCGTTGAACAAATCGCGCGTTCATTTTGCGATGAAAACCAACACCTTGCCTGATGCCGAAGCGCGTCAAAAATTGACTAATTTCTTCTTCTGGACGGCGTGGACAGCATCCACCAACCGCCCTGGCACAGAAGCTACCTACACCAACAACTGGCCGCACGAGCCGTTAATCAACAACGTGCCAACGACTGAAAACTATATGTGGTCGTTTGCCTCGTTTGTGTTCTTGTTGGCGGGCATTGGCTTTTTGGTGTGGGGTTATCATTTCTTGCGTTCGCACGACGATACGCCCAAAGCCCCCGCTTCCGATCCATTAGCCAAAATCACTTTGACTCCATCGCAAAAAGCGTTGTGGAAATATGCTGCGCTTACGGTGATTTTGTTTATCGTGCAAATTTTGCTCGGCGGCTTGGTGGCGCACTACACCGTGGAAGGTCAAACATTCTATGGCATTGAAATGTCTAAAATTTTGCCTTACTCGCTGGCGCGTACTTGGCACTTGCAATCTGCGCTGTTTTGGATTGCAACAGGCTTTTTGACTGCGGGCTTGTTTGTTGCGCCGATTATCAACGGCGGCAAAGACCCTAAATTCCAAGCCTTAGGCGTGAACTTGCTCTACGTTGCTTTGTTTATTGTGGTGGCGGGTTCTTATGCGGGCAACTTTGTTTCGCTGGTGTTGAACAAAATGTCTGGCTCAACCAATTTCTGGTTTGGTCATCAAGGCTATGAATACTTGGACTTGGGTCGCTTCTGGCAATTATTGCTTACAGTGGGCTTCTTGTTGTGGCTGTTCTTGATGCTGCGCTGTACCGTGTCTGCCTTCAAACAAGGCGGCGACAAAAACTTGCTGGCGATTTTCGTGGCTTCTATCGTGGGCGTGGGTGCGTTCTATGCGCCCGGTTTGTTCTACGGCGAACACAGCCCTGTGCCTGTGATGGAATACTGGCGTTGGTGGGTGGTTCACTTGTGGGTAGAAGGCTTCTTTGAAGTGTTCGCCACAGCCGCCTTGGCGTTTGTGTTCTACAACTTGGGCTTGGTGAGCTACAAATCGGCTACCACCGCTTCTTTGGTGGCCGGCAGCTTGTTCTTGGTAGGCGGCGTGCCGGGTACGTTCCACCACTTGTATTTCACGGGCTCAACCACGCCTGTACTGGCAACGGGTGCTTCGTTCTCTGCTTTGGAAGTAGTACCTTTGGTGCTGCTGGGGCATGAAGCGTATGAGCATTGGTCTCATCAACACGCTGCGCCTTGGATGCAACGTTTGCGCTGGCCTTTGATGTGCTTCACCGCCGTTGCGTTCTGGAATATGCTGGGCGCGGGCGTGTTTGGCTTCTTGATTAACCCGCCGATTACCTTGTTCTTCTTGCAAGGCTTGAATACCACTGCGGTGCACGCGCATGGTGCGTTGTTCGGTGTGTATGGCTTCTTGGCTTTGGGTTTTGTGTTGTTGGTGGGCTGCTATATCAAGCCAAATTTCACTTACAACGCCAAATACATGACCATCGGTTTCTGGCTGCTCAATGGCGGCTTGGCGTTGATGATTGTGTCTAGCTTGTTGCCGATTGGTGTGATTCAAGGCTATGCGTCGATTAGCCAAGGTTTGTGGTATGCGCGTAGCGAAGCGTTTATGCAACAGGATTACTTGGTGCTGTTCCGCTGGATTCGCACGATTGCGGACTTTACCTTTATCGGTGGCGCGTGCTTGTTTGCATGGCAAGTGATTAAGATGTCTATTAGCCGTGATAAAGCGGCGTAAGCTGGCGTAATCAAAAGGCAGCCTGAAAACGTAGTTGAATGCGTTTTCAGGCTGCTTTTTTGTTTTTTGTGCGGGGATTGGATGGCGGGCGTTGTGGTGTGATGTTGAGGCAGCCTGAAAATGGGTAAATGGGTTTTCAACCTTGCGCGTTGCGCTGCGGTATACCCCTTTATACCCAAATCAAAGATTTGGACAAAGGGGCAAGGCTGCCTCAACCCGCCCGATGGTTACACGGTCTAGCCCTGCCAAGTCTTGCTGCGTTTCAATTTGGCGGAAACCGCGTTGCGCCAAAATATCGCGCACGGCTTGCCCTTGGTCGTAGCCGTGTTCCAGCAGTAGCCAGCCGTTGTCGCGCAGATAGGCGGGCGCGTGTTGGGCGATGTGGCGGATGTGTGCCAAGCCGTCGGTAAAATCGGTGAGCGCGTGGGGCGGCTCGTAGCGCAAATCGCCTTGCCGCAGGTGGGCATCGTTCACGTCAATATAGGGCGGATTGCTAACAACCACATCGGCGAGGCGTTGCGGCAGCCTGAAAAGCCGTTTGCGTGGATGGGTGCGGTCAATCACATCGGCTTCAAACCATGAGCCTTGCGCCAGCGTGATGTCTGCGCCCAGCGTTTTGGCGTTTTGGCAGGCGATTTTGAGCGCGTCGGGGCTGAGATCGCTGGCGTAAACGGTGGCATCGGGGCGTTCCAGTTTTGCGCTGATGGCGATGATGCCGCTGCCTGTGCCCAAATCCCACAGCACGCCGTTTTCAGGCAGCCGTTGCAGCGCGGCTTCTAGCAGGTGTTCGGTTTCGGGGCGCGGGATGAGCACGGCGGGGGAAACGGCGAAGGCGCGCCCGTAAAATTCGCGCGTGCCGATGAGGTAGGCAATCGGCTCGCCCGCGCTGCGCCGTGCGATAAGGCGGTGCAATTGGTCGGCTTGGGCTTCGGGCAGCGGCTCGCGGTCGCGCGTGATGAGCTGGCTGGCGGTGTAGCCCGTGATGTGTTGCAGCAGCAGGCGGGTTTCGTTGCGCGGAAT
>CAUQDE010000240.1:0-3345 GCA_963516425.1 uncultured Kingella sp. | reverse complement strand
ACCCGCGCAGGCTTAACCAACATCCACCCCGAAAAAATCCACAGCGAAACCGACCTGCGCATCGCAAGGCTCGCCGGCAAAGCCAACCGCGTATTGGTGGACGCACCCTGCTCGGGGCTAGGCACGCTGCGCCGCAACCCCGACCTCAAATACCGCCAATCGCCCGACACCCTCGCCAGCTTGCAAACCCAGCAACAAAACATCCTACACTCCGCCGCAGAGCTTGTGCGCGCAGGCGGGCGACTGGTTTACGCCACATGCAGCATCCTGCCCGAAGAAAACGAACAACAAGCCGAACGCTTTTTGCACAACCACCCCGACTTTGAACTGCTAGATTGCAGCGAACTCCTCGCCGTGCAAAAAATCCCCCTCAACACAGGCAAATACCTGCGCCTAGACACCGCCACCCACCACACCGACGGCTTTTTCGCCGCCGTGTTCCAGCGCAAAGGGGCGTAATCCCATTTTAGCTTCGCAACTCCGCTGCGCTACGCAGGCTGCCTATGGTTTACCGCATTCATTTACCGCATTTAGGCAGCCTGAAACCACCCATCCCATCCACTCCACGCCATCAAACACCATGACCGCCCCCACCCTAAAACACCAACTCGCTGCCGCCCAACAATTTGCCGCCGAATGGCAACGCGCCACCGATGAACGCCGCGAAAAAGACAGCTTCTGGAACGACTTTTTCGCCATCTTCGGCATGAACCGCAAAAAATACGCCAGCTTTGAATACCCCGTAAAAGACGAACACGGCAACACCCAATTCATCGACATCTTCTATAAAGGCGTATTTCTTGCCGAACACAAATCCGCCAAAAAAAACCTTGCCACCGCCCGCGAGCAAGCCGAACGCTACATCCGCGAAATCGCCCGCACCCTGCCCGCCAAAGACCTGCTCGAGTTCTACGCCGTATCCGACTTCGCCCAATTTCACCTCTATCGCCGCGAGCCGATAGAAGGCGCAGAAAATCAATGGCAATTCCCCCTATCCGAGCTGCCGCAACACATAGAACGCGGCGTATTCCAATTTATGCTTGGGCTGGAAGGCAAAATCCGCGCCGCCCAAGCCGAAGCCAACATCCGCGCCGCCGAAATCATCGGCAAGCTCCACGACGCATTTCGCGCTGCCCAAATCTACAACCCACACGAACTGCGCCTTTTCATTACCCGCCTGCTGTTTCTCTTTTTTGCCGACGACAGCCTCGTTTTCGCCCGCAACTATTTATTTGAAGACTTTATCGCCCAGCAGCGCGACACCAGCGAGCTAGGCTTGCACATCAACAGCCTGTTTGAAGCCCTCAACACCCCCAACGAAAAATGGAGCAACCGCCAAAAAACCGCCTTTGCAGGCTTTGAATACGTAAACGGCGGGCTGTTTGCCGACCGCCTTGGCGAATTTGAATTCACCCCCAAGCTACGCCAGCAGCTAGAAACCGCCTGCCGCTTTGATTGGAGCGGCATCTCCCCCGAAATCTTCGGCACGCTGTTCCAATCCGTGATGAACAGCGAAGAACGCCGCGAAGCAGGCGCACACTACACCGAAGCCGACAACATAGAAAAAGTCATCAATAGCCTGTTTTTAAACGACCTCAAAGCCGAATTTGCCGCCATCCAAAAAACCAAATCCCCCAAAACCCAAACCAGCCAGCTCAACACCTTCTACCGCAAACTCCAATCCCTACGCTTTCTAGACCCCGCCTGCGGCTGCGGCAACTTCCTGATTGTTGCCTACGACCACCTGCGCCAGCTAGAAGACGATGTTATCGCCGAAATCCTCGCCAGCCACAACAACGACCTGTTCGGCGGCGACCAAGCCGTGCAATGCCATCTCAACCAATTTCACGGCATAGAAATCGACGAATTTGCCAGCATGATTGCCCGTGTTGCCATGTGGCTAAAAAACCACCAATGCAACAGACGCACCTACAACCGCTTTGCAGGCAACATCCGCTGCGAAACCCTGCCGCTCAAAGACGAAGCCCATATTCTCAACGCCAATTCCCTACACACCGAATGGGCGCGCGCCGACTACATCTTCGGAAATCCCCCCTTTATCGGCAAAACCTACCAAACCGCCGAGCAAAAAGCCGATATGAAAGCCATCTGCGGACACTTCAAAAACTACGCCAGCCTAGACTATGTGTGCGCATGGTATGTCAAAGCCGCCGCCCTCTTTGCCAGCGCAAACCAACACAGCGGCAAACCCATCGCCTGCGGCTTTGTTTCCACCAACTCCATCACCCAAGGCGAGCAAGTTCCCATCCTATGGCAGCCCCTGCTATCAGGCAGCCTGAAAATCCATTTTGCCCACCGCACCTTCCAATGGACATCCGCCGCCTCAGGCAAAGCCGCCGTGCATTGCGTGATTATCGGCATCACCTCGCGCAGCCGCGAACCCCGAGAAACCGCCCTGTTTGACTATCCCGATATTAAAGGGCAGCCTGAAAAACACCTTGTCCAACAAATTAACCCCTATTTGATTGAAGCAGACGACAGCTTGATTGTAGAAAAACGCAAAGCCCAAATTTCGGGCGAAACGCTTATGACACGCGGCAGCCAAGCAACAGACGGGGGCAATTTATTGATGAAAACCGAAGAGAAAAACGCCCTCATCGCCGCCGAACCTTTGGCAGAAAAATACATTCGCCCATTTTTGATGGGAGACGAATTTATCAACGGCATGGAACGCTGGTGCTTATGGTTTGCCGATTGCGATTTAGTAGAACTGAATAACGATTTGCAAAAAATGCCCCAAGTTGCCCAGCGATTGGCAGGCGTGAAAAAAATGCGCGAAGACAGCACCAAAGCCGCCACGCAAAAACAAGCCACCACGCCCCATTTGTTTACCGAAATTAGGCAGCCTGAAAATAATTATCTTGCCATTCCCAAAGTGTCTTCTGAAAACCGCGCCTACATTCCGATTGATTTTTTGGATGCTCATACCATTTGCGGCGACAAGGTTTATTACATTCCCAACGCCAGCTTGTATCACTTTGGCGTGATGATGTCCGCCATGCACAACGCCTTTATGCGCACCGTAGCAGGGCGGTTAGAGAGCCGTTACAGCTATTCCAACACCATCGTGTACAACAACTTCCCCTTCCCATTTACCGCCGCCGAACGCACCGCCGAGCCATTGCCCGCCAAAATCAAAAAACACATCGATGCCATCACCGCCGCCGCCCAAAAAGTGCTAGACGTGCGCCAAGCCTACCGCCAAGCCGCCAGCAACAAAGGGCGCACCCCCCCCCCCCCCCCCCCCGTATACAAACCCGACACCCGCCCCCCCCAACCCCCCATTGGCAAACCCCCCCCCCCCCAAAAAAAAACCCGTTGTGA
>CAUQDE010000239.1:0-3346 GCA_963516425.1 uncultured Kingella sp. | reverse complement strand
TCATTGGCAGACAAACCGCTGGAAGGCAAAGAAGCCGTTTCAGGCAGCCTGAAAAAACCCAGCGATGCCGAGCTGCGCCAAAAACTCACCGCCGAGCAATACCGCGTTACCCAACAAGCGGGCACGGAACGCGCATTCAGCCACGAATACGACAACCTGTTTGCCAAAGGCATCTACGTGGACATCGTGGACGGCACGCCCCTGTTTGCCTCCACCGACAAATTCCAATCAGGCTGCGGCTGGCCCAGCTTCACCCGCCCCATCGCCCGCGAAGCCGTAACCGAGCGCGAAGACACGTCTTTCAACATGATACGCACCGAAGTGCGCAGCAGCCACGCCGATTCGCATTTGGGTCATGTGTTCAACGACGGCCCGAAAGACAAAGGCGGACTGCGCTACTGCATCAACGGCGCATCGCTGCGGTTTGTGCCGTTGGAGCAAATGGACGCGCAAGGCTATGGCGCGTGGAAGGATAAAGTGAAATAACGGTTTACTTTGCCCGCGCACGGCTTGCCTGCAAGCCGTAGGAGCGCGAGGCAAAGTTTTCAGGCTGCCTTGGCGGTTGCGCCCGCGTTCAGGCAGCCTGAAAACCGAAGGCTTCAATGAAATCAAAACCAACGAAGCCAAAACACCCCCATTCGGCAAACACCCCGTTTCCCGCTATAATCCCCACCGCATGGTTCGCCGTGCGTTTTAACCATCCCAATGAAAGGAACTACTATGAAAAAAGCATTCGCACTCACCCTCACCGCCACCCTGCTGGCAGCCTGTTCCGGCACTTGGCACGGCGTAAAAAGCGACACCGCCAACACCGTAGAAAAAGTCGGCAACGGCATTGAACACGGCTGGGACAAAACGCAATCCGCCGTGAAAAAAGGCGGCAACGCAGTCGGGCGCGGCATCTCCCATGTGGGCGAGAAAATTGAAAACGCCACCGAGTAACCGCTAAACAGGCAGCCTGAAAAGCCCATTTCCGCTTTTCAGGCTGCCTTTCCATTGTCAAACCGCAGAGAAAACCATGCCCAACCCGCAAACCCGCTACGCCGCCGATTTCGCAGCCCGACTGCGCCAAGCCATCGCCGCTATTCCCGCCGCCCAACGCGGCGATATCTACGCCCTATCGCTGTGGTTCTACTGCGAGGAGGATGACGAACGCTACCCTTGCATCCTGTTCAGCTACAACACCGAAACGCACTATCGCCGGCAAATCGCCCGCGCATCCGGCGCAAGCGAAGCGCGGTGGAATTTCGCCTTTTGGCTGCAAGACGAAGCCCCTGCCAGCGTTACCCTTGGCGGCGAAAACGATGCCGCGCTGGCGCAATGGTTCGCCGCCTCGCCCTATCATTTTAGCGATGTCGACCACGAAGCAGCGTTGGGCGCCGCCTTTTGCGCGGAATTTATAGAAACGGTGATAAACACCATGCGGCAACTGTTTGCCGATGGCACGATTGCGGGCGCGTTTGGGCGCGACATCCCCGCGATTATTCACAAGCTGGAATACTACGCCGTGCCCAACAGCTGGACAAAACACGCCAATCCGAAAGGCTTGGCGAATGAATTTTTGGCATGGGCAAATTCTGTTTAGGCAGCCTGAAAACAAGATTGGGCTTTTCAGGCTGCCCATTGATGCCGATGTCCCTAGACAAAATCCCCCAACCCGCTACAATCGCGCCTCTTGTTCAACCACACATTTAAGGAAAAATCATGAGTTTGCTAGACAACGTTATCAACGCCGCCACTTCTGCCATCAGCGGCAACGGCGAGCAAAATCAAGCCGTGCAACTGGTTAGCCAGCTTGTGCAACAAAACGGCGGCAACGTGGGCGAGCTGCTGGGCAAATTGCAACAAGGCGGCTTGGGCGACGCGCTGCAAAGCTGGATTGGCACAGGCAGCAACGCCAGCGTGGACGCATCGCAAATCCAAAACGCGCTGGGCAGCAATCTAACCGAAGCCGCCGCCAAAGTGGGCTTGGATGCCAGCAGCGCAAGCAACCTGTTGGCGCAATATCTGCCCAACATCATCAACGCCATCACGCCCAACGGCAACGCCGCCGATGCCAACGGCTTTGGTTTGGACGACATCGCTCGCATCGTGATGCAAAACTTTTTGAAATAAGCGCGCAACAGATTTCAGGCTGCCTTATCCGCAACAGATAGGCAGCCTGAAAACCAATGGGCGCAATCACACACCTAAGGCAGCCTGAAAAGCCAAACCTTTGCTTTCAGGCTGCCACTGTCAAACCCCATCCCCGCACAGGAGCCGCCATGCAACCCGTTGCGCTAAACGACATTCCCGATGAAGTTTTCCTAGAAGGCATCACCCAACTAACCGAGCTTTTCCCCGTTTGGTTTCCCCAATCATTCAAAATCCTTTGCGAAAGCCTCAACGCCGATAGCGGTGATGTGCTGATTACCGATTTTGTGGAAGACCAAAACGACGAGGAGATATACGAAGGCTTTGCCTACGACCGCCGCCGCAAAAAAATGTATGCCTACTTGTTTGACCACGACCGCGCGCAGATTCACGAAGTGGCAACAGACAGCCTGACCATGCGCGACACATATAGCGTGCGCGTGCTGCATTTGCTGTAAGGCAGCCTGAAAACCAAAAAAAATACCGTCATTCCCGCGCAGGATTCCCGCGCAGGCGGCGATGACGGCAAGTTAACTATTTATTTATGGTTTTATTTTGAGTCTTACAAAAGTTTCAGGCTGCCTTATCCCCCAACCGATAGGCAGCCTGAAAATCATCTGAACAACATCAAGCCAGCCTACCCCGCTTGGCTTTGCGCCACAAATTCCGCCTGCTTCGCCGCCGCCTTGCCGCTGTCCAACGCCTCGCGCGCGCGCGCCAAGCCCTCTGCCAAACTGCCCGCCACATTGCCGGCATACAAACACGCCGCCGCATTCAGCAGCACAATATCCCGCGCCGCGCCCCGCGCTTCGCCGCGCAACACCGCATTCATCATCGCCAGCGAATCCGCCGCGTTTTCCACTTTCAGGCTGCTCAAATCGGCGTAAACAGGCAAACCGAATTCCTCGGGATGGATGTCGTATTCGCGCACCGCGCCGTCTTTCAGCTCGGCGATGCGGGTGCAGCCTGAAACGGTGATTTCATCCAAGCCGTCGCTGCCGTGCACCACCAAAACGTGCCGCGAACCCAGCTGCTGCAACACGCGCGACAAAATGCCGCACAAATCAATGTGAAACACGCCAATCAGCTGATTGACCGCGCCTGCGGGGTTGGTGAGCGGGCCTAAGATATTGAAAATGGTGCGAAAGCCCAACGCCTTGCGCACGGGCGCAACATAGCGCATCGCCGCATGGTGGTTGGGCGCAAACATAAA
>CAUQDE010000238.1:0-3352 GCA_963516425.1 uncultured Kingella sp. | reverse complement strand
GGTGGAAGCCAGTCCCGTGGACAGCATCTGGGGCATCGGCTTGGCGCAAGACGACTCCCGCGCCGAAAACCCGCTGCAATGGCAAGGCTTGAACCTGCTCGGCTTCGCGCTGATGAAAGTGCGCGACCAATTGCAGGCAGCCTGAAAAACCAAACGCAGCCTGAAACGAAGTTCAGCGTAGTTAAACCCCCATTAACCACCCCAATCAAACACCATGGACGACACCCCGCACCAACCCAAACCCACCCTGTTCAACCGCCTATTCCACCGCGTTTCAGGCAGCATCGGTATCCCCGAAACCCCCGCCCAATGGCTGGATTTGCTGCACCAAGCCCAAGCGCAAAACAGCTTGGACGGCGACACCCTGCTGCGCTTGGAAAACTTGTTCAAATTCAGCCAGCTATCCGTGCGCGATGCCATGATGACCCGCGCGCAAATGGATGTTATCAAAACCACCGACAGCATAGATCGCATCATCGCCTACGCCGTGGACACCGCCCATTCACGCTTTCCCGTGATAGAAGAAGACAAAGACCATATCATCGGCATCCTGCACGCCAAAGACCTGCTCAAATACACGCTCAACCCCGAGCAATTCAAGCTGGAACACATCCTGCGCCCCGCCGTGTTTGTGCCCGAGAGCAAATCGCTCAACAGCCTGCTCAAAGACTTCCAAACCCAGCGCAACCACATGGCGATTGTGGTGGACGAATACGGCGGCATTTCAGGCTTGGTAACGTTTGAAGACGTGATTGAGCAGATTGTTGGCAAAATTGAAGACGAGTTTGACGAAGACGACAGCGCGGACAACATCTTCCCCGTGTCCGCCGAGCGTTGGCGCATCAAAGCGACCACCGAAATCGCCGCCATCAACGAATACTTCGGCACCGCATTCAGCGACGAAGAAGCCGACACCATCGGCGGCTTGGTGATACACGAGCTGGGGCATCTGCCCGTGCGCGGCGAAAAAGTGCAACTGGGCGACTTGCTGTTTAACGTTGCCCGCGCCGACAATCGCCGCTTGCACACGCTGATGGCAACGCGCGTTGCGTCCAAAAGCGAATAGCGCGGCAGAATAGGGCAGCCTGAAAACTGATTGCTAGCTTCGCCAAAGCGTGAAGCCGTTTTCAGGCTGCCTAATGTTTTATATTTCATCCCCCAAAGGCAGCCTGAAAACCATGACAGACACCAACACCGCCATCAGCAAATTCCTTAGCTACATCCTGCGCCACCACCCCGAAAGCATCGGCATCACGCTAGACAGCCAAGGCTGGGTAAGCATCGACACCCTGCTTGCCCAAGCCGCCCAACACAACCGCCCCATCAGCCGCGCGCAACTGCTAGAAATCGTCGCCACCAATCCCAAAAAACGCTTCACCCTATCCAGCGACCAAACCCAAATCCGCGCCGCGCAAGGACACAGCACCGCCCAAGTCGCCATCGCCCACAACCCCATCCAACCGCCCGACACGCTGTACCACGGCACCGCCACCCGCTTTCTAGACAGCATCCGCAGCCAAGGCTTAATCGCAGGCAGCCGCCACCATGTGCACCTCTCCGCCGATGTCGCCACCGCGCAAAAAGTCGGACAACGCCACGGCAAACCCATCGTGCTGCGCATCAACACCGCCGCCATGCACGCCGCAGGGCATTCGTTCTATTTAAGCGACAACCAAGTCTGGCTCACCGACCACGTTCCCCCGCAATACATCAGCGAAGAATAGACAGCCTGAAACCTTTGTAAAACCCATGAGGCAGCCTGAAAAACAAGAAATGCCGTCATTCCCGCGTAGGAATGACGACATCTTGGGATTTGTAAAAGGTTCAGCCCAAAAACACACGCAGCCAATCATCCGCCAGAACACGCATCTTGCCGCGTACCACGCCCCAGCCCAACCCTTGCCGCCCCCCAAGGCAGCCTGAAAATCCATTTACCCCATCCCCACCATGACCCAAATCAACGACCTTATCAACCGCATCGGCAAAACCCTCAAACACCAACTCAAATGGGCGCGTCGCCACAACCTAGAAGCATGGCGCATCTACGACCGCGACATCCCCCAATACCCCTTCGCCATCGACGTGTACCGCGACCACATCCACCTGCAAGAATACGACACAGGCTGGCAGCAAAGCCCCGCCGAGCGCAAAGCATGGCTGCTAGAAATCCTAGCCGCCCTAGAACACATCACAGGCTTCCCCCAGCAAAACATCCACCTGAAACAACGCGCCCGCCAAAAAGGCAGCGCCCAATACCAAAAAACAGGCAAAACAGGCGAAGACTTCATCATCCAAGAAAACGGGCGGCAATTCTGGGTAAACCTAGACAAATACCTAGACACAGGGCTATTCCTAGACCACCGCAACACCCGCCAAAAAGTCGGCAGCATCGCCGCAGGCAAACGCTTTCTCAACCTATTTTCCTACACAGGCAGCTTCACCGTTTACGCAGCCACAGGCGGCGCCATCAGCAGCGAAACCGTTGATTTATCCAACACTTATCTAGAATGGGCAGAGCGCAATTTCGCGCTTAACCATATCGATTTAAGCCAACATCAAATCATCCGCGCCGACGTGTTCCAATACCTGCAACAAGCCGCCCAACAGCGCAAACAATTTGACCTGATTGTTTTAGACCCGCCCAGCTTTTCCAACAGCAAAAAAATGCAAGACACGCTAGACATTCAGCGCGACCAAGCCACGCTGATTAACGGCGCAATGGCATTGCTCGCCCCCAGCGGCACGCTTTATTTTTCCAACAACCTGCGCAACTTTGAACTCAACCCCGCGCTTGCCGAACGCTACACCATCAAAAACATCAGCCACCAATCCATCCCCGAAGATTTTCGCAACAAAAAAATCCACCAATGCTGGGAGATTCGGCACAAATGATTTTCAGGCTGCCTTCAAATACTCATTCGTGCCAACGCAAAGGCAGCCTGAAAACCCCATCCACCTCCATTTTCAGGCTGCCCCAACGCCCGAAATCAGTTAAAATGCGCCCCATTTCAAACAACCTAACACCCCAAAAACAAATGAAAAACCCCATCCTACTCGCCTTGATTAGCCTAGCCCCGTTGGCGCACGCCCAAACCGAAATCCCCCTGCTGCCCACCAACGAACTGCTCGCCCAAGCCGAAACTCCGCTCATCCCCAGCAACGAATCCCCCGCATCTCGCGCAAATAATTATGCAAACAGCCCCGCGCCCGATGCTCAATCCTGCGTTGCCATCAGCGATGCCACCACCCGCCTAGCCTGCTACGACCGCGCATACAGCAGCCCCAGCCAACCGCAATCTAAAAGCATAGACATCGCCCAAAGTCACGCCACCAGCAAAGCCGCCCAAAGTCC
>CAUQDE010000237.1:0-3366 GCA_963516425.1 uncultured Kingella sp. | reverse complement strand
CCCTACTGAATGGGTAAAAACTTCCGAAGTACAACCCGACGGCGAACCCAAAATATTCGTTACAGACGGCACAGTTGCCCAATCTCGCCCCTACACCGACCCCGCAGACGGCAAAGCCAAACAAAGCAAGTGGACATTCAACAGCGACGGATCAGTTAAAGAAGTGATAACCGACCGCCCCGACTTAACCCCCGATAGCCCGCAAGCGCCCAAACTGGATCCCAACGCCGTCCCCGACAACAAAACCGACAATCCCGACAAAAAAACACAACCCGCATCGCAGCCCGCACCGATAGATTTGTGCAAAGAACACCCCGATATTCTCGCGTGCGATACCGTCCCTGATAAACCTGAAACAACAGATACCGATTTTGATATTCCAAAAGAGGAAGTCTCGCTTAAATTCACACCCGACAACGTTTTTCCAATGGATGGCGTTTGCCCCGTTCCTGTTCAATTCCAAGCATTCGGCTCAACCTTTGGATTTAGCTTACAACCCGCGTGTGATTTAGCCAGCATGCTGCGTCCAATGATTATTGCGTTTGCTTGGCTCGTTGCTGCGTTTTTCTGCGCTCGCACTATTCGTGAAAGTTAGGGGGAAATATGAAGTTTCTAGCTGCTCTGATACCCATGCTGTTAAGCGGTTTGGGGACGCTCGCTGGCAGAATCATGGCTGCTTTTGGTTTGTCTGCTGTAACCTATGTAGGTTTGGAAGTATTGATTTCAGGCTTCAAAGAGCGCATCGCAGCATCTGTGCAAGGCGTCCCTGCTGGTCTATTGCAAATCTTTTATATTTCAGGCGGTGGCACGGTGCTCAATATCTTTCTAGGCTGCCTAACCTTTATTTTAACGTTTAAGACATTAACCAAGTTGATGCCAACAGGCAAAAAAGGCTAGTGAAGCAATAAAGGAAAGGCAATGGCACAAATTGTTCTGGTAACAGGTAAACCAAGAATTGGTAAAACTGCGTTCGTTGTAGAAATGCTCATGTTTGATGACTATTACAAAGGTCGCAAACTATTCAGCAACATTAACGGATTAGAAATACCACACCACAAACCACCTGAAGGGCATAGCTGGGAAGATTTAAATGTATGGTTGCAATGGAAAGAGAATGTCGGCTCTGTTGTCGTTTACGACGAAGTGCAAAATCTGTTTCCCGCTCGTCCACCCGGTAGCAAGATGCCCGACAAAGTGGCGTGGCTTAATGTGCATGGACATTCGGCGATTGATTTAATCCTGATTACTCAATCGCCAAAAATCATAGACATTAACCTGCGCGAAGTGGTCGGCAAGCATATACATATTGCCGCTAACAAAATGGGGGGCTTAACACGTTTGGAATGGAATGAGGTAGCACTCAATCCCACCGCGCAAGCAAGAAATGCCCTATCCAGCAGCCATAAAATCCGTGAAGAGGTCTTTCAGTATTACAAATCGGCGGAAGCTCATACAGGGCACGGTCATGTTAAATCGCGCTGGTATTATGTGATTATTGCCATGCTGATTTTTATCCCATTTATCTTTGGTTTAGTCGGTTGGATGGGCTATCGGATGTATCAAGGCTATAAGGTCAAAGCGGGTATGATAGCCGAGAGTAGTGATAACCCAAGCGCATCCAATCCCGCCACGCTTACAGGAAATATAGAGAATTTAAAACAAAACGCTATCCCACAAGTCAATCAAGGCGCAGATTTAACGCCTGATATGTTCGTTCCTACTTTGGCAGAGCGTCCCGAATCCAAACCGCTTTACAACAGCGTTCGCCAAGTCAAACAATATGAGCGCATTGCAGCCTGTATCAAAGGCGGCAAATCAGGTTGTACTTGCTATTCAGACCAAGCAACCAAGCTAAAAGAAATTAGCCAAGAAGTGTGTTTAGACTATGTAGAAAACGGCTTGCCCTTTGATCCATTCAGAGAACCAACGCAACAAACCGCAATGCCGAGCCAAAGCATAGGGCAGCCTGAAAACGTATCCAACAACCAAATTTTGGAACTGGATGGCAAACCACTACCCAGCTTAACCGCAGGGCGTTCAGAAAGGCTTGCTGTTATTCAATAATGCTTGAAATCAGAGCATAAAAATTTAGGTGCGATTTAGTTATCATTACGTAGTAATGATGGCTAAATCGTACCCGCCAACCAGCGGGCGGCAGTGGTTGCTCTTCATCCCACGTTTATTTAAGCCAGTATCGGTAAATCATCTTTTGCCTGAAAGCCAAGATGCTTTACCGATTTTGGTTTGCGCAAACCAAAATCAGGCTGCCTAGATAGTAAATACACCCTTAATCAAAGTTGTAAAGTAGATTTATCGGGCAGCCATTCCGTTTTTTTAGATTGCATATAATCAAAGCCAAAAGGCTGAATGATAAGGATAATTTATGAATATAATCGGGTTTGATGTATCCAAAGACACGCTAGACTGCTGCCTACTGAAAAGCAGCGCGAAAACAGATGATGCGTTACCACACATCAAACAAGAAAACGGAATTGAAGGCTTTGAGCAAATCAGGCAATGGATAAAACAACATAAAATCCGCAAAGTGGCTATCGTGATGGAAGCAACAGGTATTTACTATGAAGCTGCTGCTAACTATTTTGCCCAGTTCTATACGGTCTATGTCGTCAATCCATTGAAAATTAAGAACCATGCTGAAAAGGTGTTCAGTCGTACCAAAACTGACAAAGCGGATGCGGCATTGATTGCTGATTACGGTAAACGCTTTTTGGATAAATTAAGCCCCTATCCGTATAAGCAGCCTGAAAAGGCGGAATACCGTTTGAGTAAACTTAATGGCTTATGTTTGCAACTTCAAGCGGAGATTGGTAGGCATAAAAACCAAATTCATGCCTCAACCGATGCTTTTATCATTGAAGCCCATCAAAGTGTTATAACCGAATTGACTAAACAATTGGAATCTGCGCGTAAAGAAATGCAAACCATTTGCCAAGAGAACGAAAAAATTAACCAGCATTGCCAACGATTGCAAACCATCCCTTGCATCAATCAACAAACAGCGTTATGGATATTGCAAAATCTGCTAGGCAAAGACTTCAAAACCGCGAATAAGTTTATTGCCTATGCGGGATTAAGTCCCGAAATTAAACAATCGGGCAGCAGCGTTAAGGATAAAGAAAAACTGACGCGATTAGGCAATAAACGGCTGAAAACAGCTTTATTTATGCCCGCTCTTTCAGCCATGCGCAGCAACTACTTTAAGCCATTTGTCATGCGTTTAAGGGCTAACGGAAAGCGTCCAAAGGTTATTGTGGTGGCATTGATGCGTAAACTGCTGAAACTCGCGTATTACATCTACAAAACCAAAAAACCGTTTGATGCAAACTACAAAGCCAGTTCATAACC
>CAUQDE010000236.1:0-3409 GCA_963516425.1 uncultured Kingella sp. | reverse complement strand
TTCACCGAATGCTCGCGCGTTTCGTGGAACACGATGTCCGGCCAGCGCTCCTGCGTCAAATTTAAATTCACGCGGTTGGGGGCGAGGTAGGCGAGGTTGCCGCCTGCGTCAATCGCCAGATTGGCGGCGTTGGCTTTTTCAAACTCGGCGAGCTTTTTCTTGTCGTCGCACGACACCCAGCGCGCCGACCAGATGGACGCGTTGTCAAACACCGCTTCCACGCCGTATTCGTTCGCCAGCCGCGAAGTAACCACTTCAAACTGCAACACGCCGACCGCGCCGAGAATCAAATCCGCGCCGCTCATCGGCTTGAACACCTGCACCGCGCCTTCTTCGCCCAGCTGCTGCAAACCTTTTTGCAGTTGCTTGATTTTCAGCGGGTTTTTAATGCGCACGCTGCGAAACAGTTCGGGCGCGAAAAACGGAATGCCGGTAAACGCCAGCTGCTCGCCTTCGGAAAAACTGTCGCCGATTTGGATATTGCCGTGGTTGGGAATGCCGATGATGTCGCCCGCAAACGCTTCTTCCACCAGCTCGCGGTCGTGCGACATAAACGTTACCACGCTGCTGGCGGCGATTTCGCGGTTGATGCGCAGGTGCTTCATCTTCATGCCGCGCTCAAACTTGCCCGAGCAGACGCGCAAAAAGGCGATGCGGTCGCGGTGTTTCGGGTCCATATTGGCTTGGATTTTGAACACAAATCCCGAAAACTTGGCTTCATCGGGCGCAACTTGGCGTACGGTGGCATCGCGCGGCTGCGGCGCGGGTGCCCAGTCAATCAGCGAGTTCAAAATCTCCTGAATGCCGAAATTGTTAATCGCCGAGCCGAAGAACACGGGCGTGAGTTCGCCCGCCAAAAATTCTGCCAAATCAAACTCGTTCGATGCCGCCTGCACCAGCTCAATCTCATCGCGCAGCTGCTGGATTTCCAGCGGAAAACGTTGCGCCAACTCGGGATTGTCGATGCCTTTGATGACGTCAAACTCATGCGGCAGACGCTCGCCGCCCGCGTCAAACAGATACACTTCGTCGTTGAGAATGTGGTACACGCCCTTGAAGTTTTTGCCCATGCCGATGGGCCAAGTTACCGGCGCGCAACGGATTTTCAGGATGTTTTCCACTTCGTCGAGCAGTTCCAGCGAATCGCGCACTTCGCGGTCGTATTTGTTCATAAAGGTTACGATGGGCGTGTGGCGCAGGCGGCAGACATTGAGCAGTTTGATGGTTTGCGCTTCCACGCCTTTGGCGGCGTCGATCACCATGAGCGCACTGTCCACGGCGGTGAGCACGCGGTAGGTGTCTTCCGAGAAATCTTGGTGGCCTGGGGTGTCGAGCAGATTGACGGTGTGGTCGTGGTAGTCAAACTGCATCACGGACGAGGCTACGGAAATGCCGCGTTGTTTTTCAATTTCCATCCAGTCGGAAGTGGCGAATTTGCCGCTTTTTTTGCCTTTGACTGTACCCGCGCTTTGAATCGCGCCAGAGAACAGCAACAGCTTTTCGGTAAGCGTGGTTTTGCCTGCGTCGGGGTGGGAGATGATGGCGAAGGTGCGGCGGCGGCGCACTTGGGTTGCGATTTCTGGGGACATGGGAACTCTTTGTTTGAATGGTTGAGATTAAAAATGGTTTTCAGGCTGCCTTTGGCATTTTAGGCAGCCTGAAAACGAACAGGGCGTATTGTAAACGGTTTTCGGTTTTTCAGGCTGCCTCGGGTGTGCCGCCAAGGCAGCCTGAAAATCACTTCACCGCAACATGAATCGCGTGATGCCGCTTGCGTAGCAGCTTCACCACGATGCCGCTTTGCGCGCCAAACAGCACGGAAACCAAATACCACACGCCGCAAAATAGGATGATGGTTGGACCCGATGGCAGGTTAGCAGGATGGTGATACGACAGCAGCAGCCCCGCATAGCCGCACAGCAACGCGCTTACGGCGGAAACCAGCATCAGCGCGCCGATGCTTTTCACCCACAGCCGTGCGGCGATGGCGGGCAGCATCATCAAGCCGACAGACATCAGCGTGCCCAACGCCTGAAAGCCCGCCACCAAATTCATCACCACCAAAATCAAAAAAGCCACGTGCCACAAGCCGCCGCGCCCGTTTACCGAGCGCAGAAACAGCGGGTCTATGCTTTCCAGCAGCAGCGGACGAAACATCACCGCCAGCGCGATGATGGTGCAGCTTGCCACGCCGCCCATCAGCCGCAACGAGCCCAAATCCACCGCCAGCACCGAGCCAAACAGCAAATGCAAAAGCTCTACGCTGTTGTTGCCGAGGCTCACCAGTAGCACGCCGATGGCAAGGCTGGTGAGGTAGAACGCGGCAAAGTTGGCATCTTCTTTAAGCTCGGTGAAGCGGCTCACAATGCCCGCGAAAAACGCCATCAGCATCCCCGCGATAAAGCCGCCCAAGCCCATCGCGGGCAGGCTGAGCCCTGCAATCATGTAGCCAATCGCCGCCCCGGGGAGCACGGCGTGGCTGAGCGCGTCGCCAATCAGGCTCATGCGGCGCATCACCAAAAACACGCCCACGGGCGCGGCGGAGAGGGCAAGAAAAACAACCGACGCTAGGGCGTAGCGCATAAAGGAAAATTCGGCAAAGGGGGCGATAAGTAGGTCGTACATGGTTGGGATGTGTGGAGTTTGTGGGAGGGTGAGGCAGCCTGAAAAAGGGGCGGGCGGCGTGGTGGGGTGAACGCGGTTTCAGGCTGCCTTATTGGGGTGTTGATAAAGTGAGTAATACGGTTTTCAGGCTGCTTTTGGGTGCGTGGACAAGGTAGCACAACATGGTTTTCAGGCTGCCTATTGATTGTGCCACGCGGTAGGCAGCCTGAAAACCATGCCAACCAAGCAACGCATGGCGCGGCGACGGCTCGTCGCCAAATGGCACGTTGATTAAACTGCGTTGGTTGGCAACATCGGCAAGCCGCCACGCCATCGGTTGCAGATTAGGCAAAGGAGGCAGCCTGAAAATGGGAAAACGCCCTTTCAGGCTGCCATTTGCAAACGCAGGCAAAGCATTTCAGGCTGCCTCAACCTCGCACCATTGCGCTTCGTCTTCCGCCTTTTGCGCCAACGCATTGGCACGCAGCAACAGCGCATCCGTCAGCACCGCTTCGGTCTTGCCATCCGCCACCTTTTCCCGCGCCAGCAAAAACGTATGCGGAAAATACGCCCGCACCTGCTCATAATCATGCAACACCGCAATCACCGCCCGCCCCGCTTGGTTTTCTTGGCGCAGCAAATCCAACAGCGCGTAAGTGGTTTTGGCATCCACCGCGTTAAACGGCTCATCCAGCAGCAAAAATTGCGCGTTTTGTACCAGCATACGCGCAAACAACACCCGCTGAAACTGCCCATTAGACAACGCACTGATTTGGCGTTGCGCAAAATCCGCCATCTCCACCCG
>CAUQDE010000235.1:0-3426 GCA_963516425.1 uncultured Kingella sp. | reverse complement strand
AAGCAAAAGAAAGGCGACCCCGACGTGCAGGTCTGCTTCGCAGACTTCCCTCACTCCGCATCCTTTTTTCGGCGCGTGCGAACTAGCCGCACTTCGTGCGTCGTCGAACAAGCGCACGCTTTTTCCCGAAAAAAGAATGCTGCGTTCGGCTGGACGTAGGGGGAATAAGCCGTAGCATCAACCAAATGCGATGGGATTAGTCAGCCTGAAATCCAATTTATCCAGCAATAAAACCGTTTGACTGAATGCCATTAGCCTACCCCCCCCCAAAAAAATGCTATAATCCGCGCTTCTTTTGCCTAGCGTTTTTTCAAACCGCGTTTCAGGCTGCCACACACACGGAAATCCCATGCAAGCTAAACCGTCCAAAATCGCCCTGTTGCCCCAAGAATGGCGCGCCGCCACGTCTTTGGCAGGCGTGTATGCCTTGCGGATGCTGGGGATGTTTCTGGTGCTGCCTGTGTTGGCGTTGCACGCGCACGATTTGGCGGGGGCAAATGCCGCCAATGCGCCGAAAATGGTGGGCTTGGCGATGGCGATGTATGGCTTAACCCAAGCTTTGTTACAACTGCCGCTGGGGATGCTGTCTGACAAAATCGGGCGCAAAAAAGTGATTTATCTGGGCATGGGCGTGTTTGCGCTGGGCAGCTTTTGGGCGGCAACGGCAACCGATGTACACACGCTGATTATGGCGCGCGCGGTGCAGGGCGCGGGCGCGGTGAGCGCGGCGGTAACGGCGCTGCTGGCGGATTTAACCCGCGAAGAAGTGCGCACTCGCGCCATGTCGTTGATTGGATTGAGCATTGGGCTCACGTTTTCTGCCAGCTTGGTGCTGTCGCCCATGTTAAGCCGCTGGATGGGTGTGAACGGCTTGTTTGCGCTGATGGGCTGGCTAAGCCTTGCCAGCATCGCGCTGATTGCGTTTTACACGCCCAACCCCACCGCCGCGCAATCGCGTTTGCATGAAGACACGCAACTGCAAGCCAGCCGCATCGGCGAAGTGTTGAAAAACGGGCAGCTTTTGCGGTTGAATTTTGGCATTTTTGTGTTGCAAGCGGGGCTGATGGCGATGTTTACCACGCTGCCGTTCGCGCTCAGAAATCTGGGTTGGGACAAAGCCAGCCATTGGCAAATCTATCTGCCCGCCACCGTGATTGGCTTGGTGCTGATGATTCCCGCCATCATCATCGGCGAAACGCGCAACAAGCTCAAACCCGTGTTTTTGCTGGGCATCGGCTTGACCACCGCCGCGCAGTTCGCCTTATTGGGCAGCCTGAACGCGGCATGGCTGATTGGGTTGAGCTTGGTGGTGTATTTTATCGGCTTCAATATTTTGGAAGCCAGCATGCCCTCGCTGGTGTCTAAAATCGCGCCCGGCGACCTTAAAGGCACGGCGATGGGCGTGTACAACACCTTGCAATCGGTGGGCGTGTTTTCGGGCGGCATCATCGGCAGCCGCTTATACGCGCAATACGGCTTTAACGGCGTGTTTATTTTTTGCGGCGCAATCGGCATGGCGTGGTTTGCGCTTGCCGCCCGCGCCCCCGCGCCCAAGCCTGTGAAAAACATGATGTTCGCCATCCCCGATGCGTGGCAGGGCGATTTAGGCAGCCTGAAAACCGCGATTCAAACCACCGCGGGCGTGGAAAGTATTGCGTTTAGCCACGACAACCAAACCCTATTTATCAAAGCCTTGCAGCAAGGATTTGACGAAGCCAGCATCCAAACCATCTTATTAACAGGAGCAAACAAATGTCATTAAACAAAGTTATTTTGATTGGCAACTTGGGGCGCGACCCCGAGCTGCGCTATATGCCCAACGGCGATGCGGTGTGTAATTTTTCCATTGCCACCAGCGAATCATGGAACGACCGCAACAGCGGGCAGCGCCAAGAGCGCACCGAATGGCACAACATCACGCTGTACCGCCGCCTTGCCGAAGTGGCGGGGCAATATTTGAAAAAAGGCAGCCAAGTGTATATTGAAGGCAAAATCCAAAGCCGCAAATACACCGACAAACAAGGCATCGAGCGCACCGCCTACGACATCATCGGCAACGAAATGAAAATGCTCGGCTCGCGCGGCGGCAACCAACAACAAGGCGGCGGTTATCACGACGATGTGGGCTACGCCCCTGCGCTACAGCAAAACTACGCGCCGCAACAGCCCGCTTACGATGCGCCACCGCCCGCCGCGCCCACTCAACGCCAAGCTCCCGTTGCCCCTGCCGCGCCGGTGGACGATATTGACGACGATATTCCGTTCTAAACACAGGTTCACTATTAAGGCAGCCTGAAAAGCAGCATGGCGTTGCTTTGGCAAAAGATAGCCGCAGATGCTGCTTAGCGTGTCTGCGGTTTTGTTGTGCGCCAAAGGCAGCCTGAAAACGAACCCGGCGCGTTTCAGGCTGCCCCAGCCCGCCGCCCTAGGCAGCCTGAAAACCCATCAACCCACAAGGAAACCGATGATGAAATACCGCGACCTGCGCGAATTTATCCAAATGCTCGAAGCCAAAGGCAGCCTGAAACGCATCGCCGTGCCCGTTTCGCCGCATTTGGAAATGACCGAAATCGCCGACCGCGTGCTGCGCGCCGAAGGGCCGGCGCTCTTGTTTGAACACGCCGTGCGCCCCGACGGCAGCCGCTACGATTTTCCCGTGCTCGCCAACCTGTTCGGTACGCCCGAGCGCGTGGCGATGGGCATGGGCGCGGACAGCGTTGCCAAGCTGCGCGAAATCGGGCAGACGCTGGCCTACCTGAAAGAACCCGAGCCGCCCAAGGGCATCAAAGACGCATTCTCCAAGCTGCCGCTGTTGAAAGACATTTGGAGCATGGCACCGAACGTGGTGAAAAAAGCGCCGTGCCAAGAAATCGTGTGGGAAGGCGGCGAGGTGGATTTGACGCGCCTGCCGATTCAGCATTGCTGGCCTGAAGACGTTGCCCCGCTGGTAACCTGGGGCTTGACGGTAACGCGCGGGCCGCACAAAAAACGGCAAAATCTCGGCATCTACCGCCAGCAGCTGCTCGGCAAAAACAAGCTCATCATGCGCTGGCTCGCCCATCGCGGCGGCGCGCTGGATTATCAGGCGTTCCGCAAAGAAAACCCCAGTGCCCCCTACCCCGTTGCCGTGGTACTCGGCTGCGACCCCGCCACCATTCTCGGTGCGGTTACGCCCGTGCCCGACACATTGAGCGAATATCAGTTCGCCGGCTTGCTGCGCGGCTCGCGCACCGAATTGGTCAAATGCATCGGCAGCGATTTGCAAGTGCCCGCCCGAGCCGAGATTGTGCTCGAGGGCGTGATTCATCCCGACGAAACCGCACTCGAAGGCCCCTACGGCGACCACACCGGCTATTACAACGAGCAGGACTACTTCCCCGTGTTCACCGTCGAGCGCATCACCATGCGCGAAAACCCGATTTACCA
>CAUQDE010000234.1:0-3432 GCA_963516425.1 uncultured Kingella sp. | reverse complement strand
CTTTGGCGAAGCAAAGAAAAGGAAGTGCCCCGCTGGCATGAAGCGCATGGTTAAAGCTACACCCCAAGCCGACCACAAAGCAGTAACTTTTTTTCAGGCTGCCTCAAACACTAGCCACAATGCTCCAATCCTTTTTCAGGCTGCCTTTGCCCAATTTGCCATTTGGCGACGAGCCGTCGCCGCTCCATTCGCGTTTCAGGCTGCCTTTGGCGTTCCACGAAAATTTCCCACTTTCGCCCCAACAATTTACACCCGACAATTTGCGGCAGCCCGCCCGCTTGTATTACAATTCTTAACAGTAGCGTTTGGCAGCTTTCGGGCTGCCTCAATTCTTTTAAGGACGTTTTATGTATAACAAAGATATTGCTTGCTTTTCGCAAGATGGATTGGTGAACACCGTGCATTGCGCGGTGAACACCGTTAGCGAGCCGCTTTGGGCGTGGCTGTTGTGGCTGCTGTTGGGCGTGGGCGTGTTTTTCAGCGTTACCACGGGCTTGGTGCAGTTTCGCCTGTTCGGGCGCAGCCTGAAAGAGATTTCGGGCAGCCGCCAAGACCCCAACGACCCGCACGGGATTACATCATTCCAAGCGTTTGTAACGGGGCTGGCGAGCCGCGTGGGCACGGGCAACATTGCGGGCGTGGCGATTGCCATTTCCATGGGCGGCGCCGGCGCGGTGTTTTGGATGTGGCTGGTGGCGCTGATTGGCATGGCTTCGGCGTTTGCAGAATCATCGTTGGCGCAGCTGTATAAAGTGCGCGATAAGAAAACGGGCTTGTTTCGCGGCGGGCCGGCGTATTACATCGCGCACGGGCTGAACTTGCATTGGCTGTCGGTGCTGTTTTCGGTGAGCCTGATTGTGTGTTTTGGCTTTGTGTACCAATCCATCCAAGCCAATACCATTGTGCAAGCGGTGCAATCGGCGGCGAATATGACGGCGGCAGACGGTGTATCAGCGGAAACATGGCACGTTTACAAACACGGCATCGGCGCGCTGCTGGTGCTGCTGGCGGCGCCGATTATTTTCGGCGGCGTGCGGCGTGTGGCGCGGGTGGCGGAAGGCGTGGTGCCGCTGATGTCGGTGATTTATCTGCTGGTGGCGCTGTATGTGATGATTGTGAACGCGGGCGAGATTCCGCGCGTGTTGGGGCTGATTTTTCAGGATGCGTTTAGCAGCAAGGCGGTGGGCGGCGGCTTGCTGGGCGGCATCGTGTCGCAAGCAATGATGTACGGCATCAAGCGCGGCTTGTATTCCAACGAAGCGGGGCAGGGCTCTGCGCCCAATGCCGCGGCGGCGGCGGATGTGAAGCATCCCGTGTCACAAGGTTTGATTCAAATGCTGGGCGTGTTTATTGACACGATTGTGGTGTGTTCTTGCACGGCGTTTATCATTTTGCTGTCTAACGTGCCGATGAACACGGAGCTAAGCGGCATCCAGCTCACGCAAGCGGCGTTGGAAAGCCAAATCGGCGGCTGGGCGCAGCAATTTTTGGCAGTGGTGCTGTTTTTGTTTGCCTTCACCACGATTATCGGCAACTATGCCTACGCTGAAACCAATGTGAAATATTTGCACGGCAACCGTTTTGTGCTGCTGGTGTTCCGTTTGCTGATGCTGGGCTTTGTGTATTTTGGCGCAGTGGCAGAAATGCCTGTGGTGTGGGATATGGGCGATTTGACCATGGGCGTGATGACGCTGATTAACTTGGTGGCGATTGTGCTGATGTATAAAACGGTGCTGCTGCTGTTGAAAGATTACAGCGTGAAAGTGCGCCGCGGCATCAAAGAGCCTGAGTTTAAGTTATCCGAGCATCCCGTGTTGAAACGGAAGATTAAGTCTAATATTTGGTGATGCTGTTGCGATGCAAAGGCAGCCTGAAAACGAGTTTTTTGTTTTTAGGCTGCCTTTTTGTTGGGCATGAGCGGGATGTTTTAGCTTCGCTTGTTTTGGCTTCGCCACTCCGCTTCGCCACGCAGGCTGCCTTGTTTGCATGATTTGAGGCGGCCTGAAACTTTTGCATAACGCGCAACCGATGGAGCGTCGGCGGCTCGCCGACATTTGGGCAAACCAGTCATGCTCCGTTTGATTAGAGCCACTTGCACTTGGCGATGAGCCGCCGTGCCATTTTAGATTTCAGGCTGCCTTTGAGTGTTTGCGCGTACCAAAGGCAGTCTGAAACCAGATTTTGCAAGCCCAAAGCAAACAACCGCTATCTCACGATAACGGTTGTTGTGCTTAAAACGGCTGAAACTTATTTCTTCGCAGCGGCTTTCAAGATGCTGTATAGCTCATCTTTCAACGCCAATTTTTTCTGTTTCAACACAGCCACTTCGGCATCGGCGGTGGCGCTGGTAACAGGGTCGTTTTCCAAGCCGGCGATTTTGTCGTCCAACTCGTTGTGTTCGTCAAACAAGCGGGCGAAGTGTGCGTCTTCTTGTTTCAATTTGCTGATTAGGTCGCGGAATTCTGGGAACATGGTCAAATCCTTTGCTAAGGGTGGAGAAATCTTGTTTTCTTGTTAGCATTTTATAACAAAGCCCCTTGTTTTGCCATACAATAGCCGGCGATTTTTGACAAAAGGACCGGCAATGTTAGCAAAATTTATCACTTTGGACGGCATCGACGGCGCGGGCAAAACCACGCAGTTAAACGTGATTCGCGATTGGTTTGCCGCGCAAGCGCTACCCGTGCTGTTTACGCGCGAACCGGGCGGCACGCCGCTGGGCGAGGCGTTGCGCGCTTTGCTGCTCAGCCCCGCCACCCAAGTTTCGCTGCACACGGAAACGCTGCTGATGTTTGCGGCGCGGCGGCAGCATTTGGACGATGTGATTTTGCCTGCGCTGGCACGGGGCGTGAACGTGGTGTCCGACCGTTTCACCGATGCCACATTTGCTTACCAAGGCGGCGGACGCGGTTTGCCTGATGGGCAGATTGAAATATTGGAAAACTGGGTGCAAGGCAGCCTGAAACCCGATTTAACGATTTTGCTGGATGTGCCGCTGGCGGTGTCGTTGGAGCGGATTGAGCGCAGCCGCGAGAAAGACCGCTTTGAGCAGGAGCAGGCGGATTTTTTCACGCGGGTGCGGGCGGCGTATCTGCGCCGCGCGGCATCTGCGCCCGAGCGTTATGCGGTGGTGGACAGCAATCGGGATAAGGCGGTGGTGCGCGCGGAGATTGAAGGGGTGTTGGATGGGGTGTTTGGGGTGGATAAGGCAGCCTGAAATATGGGTTTACAGCGTTTCAGGCTGCCTTTGGGCAATGGCGGCAAAGGTTGGGCTACACGGGGTGCAGGGGCTTGCCCCTGCTCGTGGTAAGCGGCGAAACGCTTGCTCTGGCAAAAAATAAGGGGCGGTTGGGCAAACAAAAACGCTGGCGGATAACCTGTAGAAAACCCTAGCGTTGTTTACAGTATTTCAAGGACAATACCGTAAATGAA
>CAUQDE010000233.1:0-3454 GCA_963516425.1 uncultured Kingella sp. | reverse complement strand
CGCCCCATTGTTCTCCTGCATCATCGCCGCCCGCTGCTGTTGCCGATACGCCCACGGCGCAAGCGGGTTTTTACCGTGCCACAAGCCGATTCTTTCCTGCTTCGCCCGCGCTTCGGCTTGGCTGTATTGCGCGTAATCCGTTGGGTTTTGCCGTTTGCGCGCGATGCTGCGGTAGTGCCACGCGTTGCCGTTTTCAATTTGTGCGCGGTTGATGTCTTGCCCGCCCAGCGTGATGGTGGCGACTTGGCGGTGGTAGCGGTCGGTGTCGTGGATGGTGAGCCGCACCGTTTGTTGCTCAACCAGCTGCCGCAGCGCGTCGCGGCTGGCGATGCCGTGCGCTTGGTCCAGCTCGGGCGCATCGATGTAGGCAAGGCGGATGCGCCGTTTTGCGCCGTGCGCATCGGTTACGCGCACCGTGTCGCCATCGTGCACGCTGGTTACGCGGGCGGTGTAGCTGATGGGCAGTTGGGCGCAGGCGGCAAGCGGAAGCAGCAGCGCGAAAAGGGGGAGTGTGTGTTTCATGGTTTCAATCGTTTGAGTGGTGCGGTTAAACGGAAATGCCGCCCGATAGGATGCCCCCGCGGAGGTTCAACCAATATAGGGCAGCCTGAAAATAGCGTTGCCCGTTGCGGCGCAATCGGCTGCGTAGTGTACTGGATGGCGCGGCGCAGAGAAAGCCGAATGCGGTACGGCAAATCATTTATAATTTCAGGCAGCCTGAAGCCGCAGGCTTCAACGAAGCTAAAATGAGCAACGCGAGTTTCTGCGAAGCTAAAGCCGCAGGCTTCAACGAAGTTAAAACGAACAACGCACGTTGCCGCGAAACGAAAACCGCAAAGGAATCCCCATGTTTGCAAAATTCATCCCCATACTCGCCCTCGCCGCCATCCCCACCGCCCAAGCCGCCGCGCCCAATCTGATGCTGGCGCAAGAATACAAAAACCAAAACATCCAAGGCTGGGCGATGAGCGAAAAGCTGGACGGCGTGCGCGCCTATTGGGACGGCAAGCAGCTAATCAGCCGCCAAGGCAACGTGTTCGCCCCGCCTGCGGGCTTCACCCGCGATTTTCCGCCGTTCGCGCTGGATGGCGAGCTGTATATCGGGCGCGGCAAGTTTGAAGCGGTATCGGCGGCGGTGCGCACGGCGGGGCATTCTTGGCAGAGCATCAAGCTGTATGTGTTTGATGCGCCAAAAGAAAGCGGCAACCTGTATCAGCGTTTAGCCAAGGCGAAGCAGCATCTCGCCAAGCATCCCAACGCCAATTTTGCTGTGCTCGCGCAAACGCCGGTGCAAAACGAAGCCCACGCGCGGCGGTTTTTGCGCGAAATCGAAGCGCAAGGCGGCGAGGGCGTGATGCTGCGCAACCCCGACACGCCGTATCAAGGCGGGCGCAGCAGCGATTTGTTGAAGCTCAAATCCGCCCACGATGCCGAATGCGTGGTTACGCAACACCATGAAGGCAAAGGCAAATATGCGGGCATGCTCGGCGCGTTGTCGTGCAAAAACCAGCTGGGCGAATTTCGCATCGGCTCGGGCTTTAAAGACGCACAGCGCAAAAACCCGCCCAAAATCGGCAGCACCATCACTTATAAATACCGCGGCCTCACCAGCAAAGGCACGCCGCGCTTTGCCACGTTTTTGCGCACGCGAACGGACAAATAAAACGCAAATCATTGCATTGAGGTCGCATTGAGGCAGCCTGAAAAGTGGAAAGCGGGTTTTCAGGCTGCCTCAAAGCCCTTAAAATCCACTGCTTTATCGCAGCCCCAGCCAAAGGAATCCCATGAAAACCCAACTGCTCGCCCTTTTACTCCTTGCCGCCGGCGCATCGGCATCGGCGCACACCGCAACGGAAAAGGCGTTCACCTGCCCGATTGGCGGCGAAACTTTCTCGCAAACCATCGACACCTCGGGCACCAGCTTCGGCATGATGACCGACACGCGCCCGGTCGGGCCGATTGCCGCGCCGTTTGCCATTCCGCAATGCCCCAAAAACAAATTCGTGATGTTTAAAAACCAATTCAGCAAGGCAGAATTGGCGAAGTTTGAGCGCGTGGTCAACAGCGCGGAATACCAGCAAATCGCCGCGCAGTCGCCCAGCTATTTCGCATGGGGGCGCATGATGGAGCTGGCGGGCGAAAACACCGATGCGCAGCAAATGATGAATATTTTTTTAAAGGCAAGCTGGCAGAGCGAAAGCCAAGAATCGTTCGGCAAAACGCTGGAATACGCCGACAAAGTGTTGGCAAACAAGGCGACCAGCCGCAAAGACGCGCTGAACGCACAATTTTTGCGCGGCGAAATGCTGCGCAAGCTGGGGCGGTTTGACGAAGCCAAACGGGTGTTTACCGCGCTGCAAAAAAATCCCGAAGTGAAACAAGACAAGCTGTTCAGCCAACTGGCGGCGCTGCAACTGGGCTTGGTTGCCAAGAAAAGCACGGTTTCGGAGATTATTGATTTTGATAAGAAATAGGGTTTTCAGGCTGCCTATGTGAACACAAGGCAGCCTGAAAATAGATTTGGGGCGGTTGCGAATTTCATCCAACCATGTTTGATAATGCTTGATTTGGGAGTGTTGATTGATGAATGCTTTTGATTTTTTTGCACAAGGTAATTTTAAGAAAATTGCGGCTGAACAAGGATTAGATACTAAATATCTCATATTCCAGTTTTTAATATGCAATTTAAGTGCCGTTTCCATTTTTATCTTAACGACAATTACTGACAACCGTTATATTAGATATGCATCAATACTAATGATTAGCGTATTACTTGGGTTTTCTATAAAAAATAAAATAATGAATACAATTAAAAACAAAAGGAAATTTTTGTATGATTTATTCCCATTAGAAATGCCTTTTTTAGAGTCGCTTCCTAGCCATGCCCCCTTCTTAAATAAAAATATGAGATGGCTTTCATTTATGGCTGTGTTCAACTTGCTTTTTGTTTATACGGGTATGTCTCGTATTGATGAAGTAGGAAGTATCCTTGATTATTTTTGCTGCTATTTTTTTGGGCTTTGCCTTCCATTAAGTTTCTATATGCTATTTTTACTCGGGAATATAAGCGTATGCTAGCGGCTGAAATACCACGCCATCATCCCACCAAATAGTTTTGTTCTCTAACCCCAAAATAAATTTCAGGCTGCCTTTATGAAACCCACAAAGGCAGCCTGAAAACTATTTTTCTATCGCCAACTCAATGCGGCAAGTGATAAACCTGCGCCAACGCTTTGACTACATGAATATCATGCGAATCGGCTTTGTTTAACGCGCGGGTGGGCGAATGCAGCAGTTTGTTGGTAAGCTGCACCGACAGACGTTCCAGCACTTCTTCGGGCGGCGTGCCTTTGGCAAGCTGGCGCATGGCGTGGTTGAGCACTTGCTGGCGGGCGCGTTCACCTTCATCGCGCAGGGCGCAAATCAGCGGCACGCGCTGGCGGCTTTGCTGCCA
>CAUQDE010000232.1:0-3467 GCA_963516425.1 uncultured Kingella sp. | reverse complement strand
GGCGGAAGCAAGGTTTTCATCCATCATTTTTTTGGCGAGGCTTTGGTCGAGCGAACCCCAGTTCACGCCAATGCGCACCGCTTTGTTATGCTCGGCGGCGGTGCGAATCAAATAGGCGAATTTTTCGTCGCCTTTTGCGCCCTTGCCCACATTGCCTGGGTTGATGCGGTATTTGGACAAGGCTTTGGCGCAATCGGGAAACTCCGCCAGCAGGCGTTCACCGTTGAAATGGAAATCGCCAATCAGCGGCACGGCGCAGCCCATGTCGTCCAGCCGTTGGCGGATTTCGGCAACTTGGCTGGCGGCTTCGGGCGAATTAACGGTAATCCGCACCATTTCCGAGCCTGCGTCCGCCAGCTCTTTGACTTGCTGCGCGGTGGCGACGGCATCGGCGGTATCGGTGTTGGTCATGGATTGAATCACCACGGGGCTGTCAGAGCCTACGGTGATGTGGTCAATTTGAACTTGATGGGTGGTGCGGCGATTGGGTTTCATGGTTTGCGTGTGTACAGCGTTGTCGCTTGGCTTTGTTGCGTTTTCAGGCTGCCTATGGCTGGGGGCATGGCAAAGGCAGCCTGAAAAAGGTTATTCGGTTGTGTGATGATGGCAGCGCCTTGTTTAGGGTTTTCAGGCTGCCTTTGATGCGGTTATTCGGTTGCGCAGCTTGCCACAGCCACGCGATGGATATTGAAGCAGCCTGAAAACCTTACCCCACGTTTTCAGGCTGCCCTATTGCGGTTAAACCCTTACTGCGGCGCCGAAGCCCCAGCGGTAAAGGTAGCCGTTTTGCCATTTTTGCGCGCGGCGTTTATATCAATGGGCTGTCCGCCAAATGTTGCCGTTGAGCCGCTGGCATAACCCAGCCGCACTTCAAACGGTGCGCCGTTTTGAAAACGATGCTCGCTGCGTGATGGCACAATCTCGTTAATCAAAATTTCGCCTTTGGCGTTGGTAACGGTGAGCATGGTGCGATAGCGCGCGTTAATCACCAATTCGCCTGCCACGCCTGCGGGCGCGCTGGCTGGGGTGGCGGTTTGCGTTTGCGTGTCGCTGGCGGTCATCGGTTTCACCACCACATTGGGGTTATCCAACGCGGGCTTAGCGGTTTCGCTGGCAATCAGCGGTTTGCTTTCCGCTTCTTGCTTGGCGTTGGCGTGTTCCGTTTGCGATTTGGTTTGCCATTTGTACACGCCAAAACCAATGATGGCGACACCGATAATGCCAAAAATCCAAGTGGGGAACGGGCGTTTGGGCGTTTCGTTGGCAAAATTCAGACTGCCGTCGTGTTGGGCTGCTTTGCGTACTTTCTCGCTGGGGACAATGTTTTCCAGCGCGTCGTTCAAGATGGATTCGTCCAAATCCAGAAAACGCCCGTAGCTGCGCAGAAACCCGCGCACGAACACGGGCTCGGGCAGGCTGTTGTAATCGCCGTGTTCCAAGGCTTCGATTTGGCGCGCGGGCAATTTCAGGCGTTCGGACACCTCGCCAAGCGAGAGCTGCTTCTGCTCGCGCTTTGCCCGCAGCAAAATGCCGAAATCGGCGGCTTTGTTGGCAGCAGGCGCTTCATTGGTTTTTTTGGCTGTCTTGCTCATTACTCGTCATCTCCCATGCCGCCCACTGCGTCCAGTTCTTTGGAATAAGGGTAATTGGTGCGCAGTTGCGCTTCGTATTCAGAGGCAGCCTGCATTTCGTTGTTGGCTTTGGCGATTTTCCAGCCCAGCAGCAAATCATCGGCGCTGAGGCGGTCCACGCGGCTCTGATAACGGCGGAATTCTTTATCCGCCGCCGCGATTTTGTGTTGCTGCAAATGAACGCGGGCGCGCTCTTTAAACACGGGCACAAAATCGGGATTCAGCTGCAAAGCGCGTTCAAAATAGGTTTCCGCCATCGCGATTTGCCCGGCGCGGGCGGAGCAGATGCCCTTGTTCATATTGGCGATTTCGGGGCTGGGATAGGTGGGGTCGGCCAAAGCTTTGTCAAAATAGGCAATCGCTTCGCTGGGGCGTTTGACCGCATTGCACAAAAACCAGCCGTAGTTATTGTTGATTTCCGCGCTATCGGGCTTCATGGCAAGAGCTTGGCGGAAGTTTTCCTCGGCTTTGTCGTACACTTTCAGGTGTTGGTAAACTTCGGCGCGGATGAGCCATGCGATTTCGTATTTGGGGTCGTCTTTAATGGCTTCGTCAATGGCTTGCACCGCCGCGCGGTAGTCGCGGTTTTGGGTGTATTGAATCGCCAGTTCGGTTTTCACGCGTGCGCCGTTCTTGCGCTTTTCGCTTTTGCTTTCGGGTTTGAACTCGGTGAACTGCGGATTTTCGGACACGCAGCCCGCCAGCACGCAAGCTGCCGCGCACATCACCACAAAGCGTGATAAACGTTGTTTAAACATGATTATTGGTCTCCACATAAATTTGCTGCCATTTTGCTTGGCGTTTGGTTTTGTCTTGCACCTGACCGGCCAACTGTCCGCACGCGGCATCGATGTCGTCGCCGCGCGTTTTGCGAACGGTGGTAACCAAGTCGGCCTCCATTAAAATTTCTTTGAAAATATTGATGTTTTTGTTGCTGGACCGCTCGTAGCCCGAATTGGGGAACGGATTGAACGGAATCAGATTGAACTTGCACGGCGTGTCTTTCACCAATTGCACCAGCTCGCGGGCGTGCTCGGGCTTATCGTTGATGCCATCCAGCATCACATATTCAAACGTGATGAAATCGCGCGGGGCTTTGGCAAGATAGCGGTTGCAGGCGGCCATCAGTTCTTTGAGCGGATATTTTTTGTTGAGCGGCACGATTTCGTCGCGCACTTTGTCGTTAGACGCGTGCAGCGACACGGCAAGGGCAACGGGCATATCGTCTTTTAATCTATCCATTTGCGGCACCATGCCTGATGTGGACACGGTTACGCGGCGGCGGCTCAATCCATAGCCATGGTCATCCAGCATAATGGAAAGCGCGGTGATGACGTTGTCATAATTCGCCATCGGCTCGCCCATGCCCATCATCACCACATTGGAAATCACGCGCTCGTTTTTTGGGGTTACGCCCAGCGCTTTGTTTGCCCACCAAAGCTGCCCGATGATTTCGGCGGCGGTGAGATTGCGGTTGAAACCTTGCCGCCCTGTTGAGCAAAAAGTGCATTCCAAAGCGCAGCCTACTTGCGATGAAATGCACAGCGTGCCGCGCTCGGCTTCGGGGATGAACACGGTTTCCACGCCGTTGCCTGTGCCGACATCCAGCAGCCATTTGCGCGTGCCGTCGCGGCTTTCTTGCGCCGCCATCAGGGCGGGGATGCCGATAACGGCGTTGTCTTGCAGCTTGGCACGCAGGGCTTTGGCAAGGTCGGTCATTTCGTCGAAGGTTTGCGCGCCGCTTTGGTGTATCCAACGCATCACTTGCTTGGCGCGAAAGGGTTTTTCGCCCATTTGCGCGAAGTGGTCGGTTAAGCCGTTTAGGTTGTAGTTGAG
>CAUQDE010000231.1:0-3491 GCA_963516425.1 uncultured Kingella sp. | reverse complement strand
GCATCCGCACAGGGTCTTCCTGATAACGCTCCGCCGCATCGCCAATCATCACCAAGCGCCGCGCCGCCACATCCTCCCAGCCGCCGTGAAAATCCAGCACCTGCTGCGCCGCCACATCGTAATACAGCGCATTGCAGGTGAAATCACGCCGCATCGCATCCTGCTCCAACGAGCCATACGCGTTATCCCGCATAATCCGCCCGCTCGCATTCTGCATCACCCGCCCGCCGCTGCGAAACGTGCTCACCTCAATCGTCTCGCTGCCCTGCATCACATGCACAATCTGAAACCGCCGCCCGATAATCCGGCTGCGGCGAAACAAACGATGCACCTGCTCGGGCGTGGCGCTGGTTGCCACATCAAAATCCTTCGGCTCGATGCCCAGCAGCAAATCGCGCACCGCACCGCCCACCAAATACGCCTCAAACCCCGCCCGATGCAAGCTCTCCAACACCCGCAAAGCCGCCTGATTGCGCACAGCCAGCTTCACCGCATGGCGCACGCAATGCACCTTGCCCGCCGCGCGTTTTTTCGGCAGCACCCGCTTTATCAAATTTTTAAACATACCAACTTCCTTAAACCGCAAGGCAGCCTGAAACCATCTTTGCCAAAGAGTCTTAAACACACAATGGAGCGTCGGCGGCTCGCCGACAAGGACGGATTGCAATACGCATTGCCTCCATCCAAAAAACCGCTTGGCAAAGATTTCAGGCAGCCTGAAATCCATTAAATTAAACAAACATCCGCAGAAAACCATGCAATCAACCGTTTCCCGCGAAACCATCATCCCCCGCGCCGCAAGCATCCGAACATCCTGCCGGCAAAATAGCCATTGCGCCCGAAATCCCCTACAAACTTGCCATTTTACAATCATTCCGCCGCCAACCCATAATCCGCCACCGCCCCTTTTTTCAGGCTGCCACCTTTGCAAAAGCCCTGAGGCAGCCTGAAATCTAAAATGGCACAGCGACGGCTCGTTGCCCAATGGCGTATTCAACAGGGCTTCACCGGTTGGCAACATCGGCAAGCCGCCGCTCCATGGGTTGCGGGTTTTGCAAAGGTTTCAGGCTGCCCATCCTCCCCTTCCCAAACAACAAAAGGCTGAATACCCAAAAGTATCCAGCCTTTGCATCGCAGCTGTTGCCAGCTAAAAACCCCTATTCAACAGCAAGCCGCGAATACGGGTTTTCTGCATTATTTAGCAGCAGAAGCCGCTGCTTCCACCATAGAAGCACCCGCAGACATCGCATCAGAAGCTGCGCCTTTGGCTTCGGAAGCAGCAGAATTAACGGCCGCTTGCGCGTTAGAAGCCGCTTCAACAGCCGCGTTTTGTGCCGCAGAAGCAGCAGACGCGCCCTCGGCAGCTACGGTAGAAGCCGCTTCTTGCGCCGCAGAAGCCGCTTGGCTGGCAGCAGGTTTGTTGTCGCCGCAAGCAGCCAGCAACAAAGACATCAAAGCAACAGACAGTAGTGATTTTTTCATGTTTAACACCTTCAAATATTTTTTATCGTTGAATAAAAAGCAAAACGAGTCAGCAAAATGAATGTTATTTAGCTACTCGCTTGCCACAAAACGCGCGCATTGTGCATGAAATTAGACTACTGCGCAATCAAATCGTATATTTATTTGTGTTAAAACAGATTTTGTCCGCATAAAAACATGCCGATGCGGAAATAATTGACTGAAATCAAACCCAATATCCGCGCGCCGTTCCTGTTGCCACCGCGCAACATCCAGCGCGGCCCATCCGCCTATGTTATACTCCGTCGCTTCGCAACCGCGAAACCGAAACCAAGCATTCGCCCAAAGGAAACCCCATGAGCATCCAAAAAAACTCCGTTGTGTCGCTGCACTACGAAATGTACGACGCGGATAACAACCTGTTAGACAAAACCCAAGAACCCATCGAATACCTGCACGGCGGCTACGACGGCATTTTCCCGCTGGTGGAAGAAGCCCTGCACGATAAAAACGTGGGCGACGAAGTGGACATCACCATGCAGCCCGAAGACGCGTTCGGCGAGCAAGACCCCGAGCTGGTGCGCATTGAAGACGTAAAAGTATTCCCCGTGGAAGTGGAGCCCGGCATGATGTTTGAAGCCGACGACCCCGAACACGGCGGCGTGATTATCTACCGCGTAACCGACGTTGCCGACGGCAAAGCCGTGGTGGACGGCAATCACCCGCTCGCAGGCATGAAAATCCGCTTCAAAGGCACGGTTGCCGCCGTGCGCGAAGCCAGCGCAGAAGAAATCGCCCACGGCCATGTGCATGGCGCACACGGGCATCACCACTAATCCCTCCCATCAAGGCAGCCTGAAAACACGCAAGTCATTTTCAGGCTGCCTTGTATTACCGTTATTCCCCTTTTCAGGCTGCCCTATCCATCAGAGGCAGCCTGAAAACAGCCATTATGCCCGCACCGCCTACCACCTACCGCACCCTAGCCGCCCCCGTCAGCGCCGAGTTCAAAGACAAAGGCAGCCGCTTCATCGCCTACGCCTATCCCGTGCGCACTGCCGAAGAAGCCAAAGCCCACGTTGAAGCCCAGCGGCAAACCCACCACAAAGCCCGCCATTGGTGCTACGCCTACCGCATCGGTACAGACGGCAACCAATTTCGCGCCAACGACGACGGAGAACCCGGCGGCAGCGCAGGCCGCCCCATCCTCGGGCAAATCGATTCGTTTGAACTCACCGACGTGCTGGTCATCGTGGTGCGCTACTTCGGCGGCACGCTGCTGGGCGTGCCCGGCCTCATCCATGCCTACAAAACCGCCAGCCAAATAGCGTTTCAGGCTGCCGCCATCGTGGAAAAAAACATAGAAAAAACCGTTTACCTGCGCTGCGACTACCCCATGCTCAACGAAGCCCTACGCATCGCCAAAAACCACCACGCCAGCATCATCCAACAAAACTTGCAGCTAGATTGCCGCCTTACCCTGCGCATCCCCCTTGCCGATTACAAAGCCTGCCTTGCCGCATGGGCGTTCACACGGCAAATCGACACCGGCGAAGAGCCCTTCGCCTAAACATTCCGCGCATACAAAAGTCAGCCTGAAAACCGTTTCGCCCGTTTTCAGGCTGCCTCTGTTTTATCCGTGCATGAAAAATCCCCAAGAACCGAAATTCTTGGGGATGGAAACCTTGGCGGAGGCGGTGAGATTCGAACTCACGGAGGGCGCAAACCCTCGACGGTTTTCAAGACCGTTGCATTAAACCGCTCTGCCACACCTCCGTCTTGAAGCGGCGAACTATATCAAATTTTCATGCCGGCTGCCAAGCAAATTCGTCCCAACAAAGGCTTGAAAAACACAACATTATGTTTTCAAACAGAACAAATTTCCAACAATTTGAAAATTTACGCTTGTTTTTTGCCGAAGCAGCCCTATATCGTGTGCATTGAATCATGCTTTAAACGATAAACAAAAAAGGAAACGAAAACATGAGATACGACAAATTAACCACCAAATTTCAGGCTGCCTTGCAAGA
>CAUQDE010000230.1:0-3517 GCA_963516425.1 uncultured Kingella sp. | reverse complement strand
ACGCGCAAAAAACGCTGGCGGTGGAAGTGGGGATGCAAAACTCGGGCTTGGGCGTAACGTTGGCGAAGCTGCATTTTGCCGCGCTGCCTGTGGTGGCCGTGCCCAGCGCGATTTTTAGCGTGTGGCACAATATTTCGGGGGCGTTGCTGGCGACTTATTGGGCGGCGAAGTATGAACGGGATGAGCGGGCGAAGGCGGCGCAGCAAAATAAATCGTAAAACTGTTTTCAGGCTGCCTTGATGCGTTAAGGCAGCCTGAAAAGCTATTGGGAGAACGTGATGCGAAAAATGGGATTAGCTGCTTTGCTGTGTTTGGCGTTGACAAGCTGCGCCAGCACAGGCTCGGGCGCGTCGTTTGGCTCGGGCGAGACGGCACGGAAGATTACGCGGGCAACGGAGTATATTGTGTTTACGCCGTTGTGTTTTTGGTATGGGATTTGCCCTGATTTGGGGGGCGAGGATGAGTTTTAGCTTGGTGGAATGCGGTTTCAGGCTGCCTTTGCGTGTGCGTGATAAGGCAACCTGAAAAGATTGAGTGGGCTTGGTTTAGCGTGGCTTAATTATTCGGCGTAGTGGCGACGAGCCGTCGCCGTTCCATTTGAGGCAGCCTGAAAACAAGCTGGTAGGTATTGCACCAAGCGTTTTTACTCTGGATAGATTGGGTTTCAGGCTGCCTCTGTTTATTCCACAAAGGCAGCCTGAAACACTATCCAGCAAATCAAATAAAGCAGCCTGAAAACGAGTACCCCATTTTCAGGCTGCCTATTTATCCGCTTGCCGCGCCTACTCAATATTCTGCACTTGCTCGCGCATCTGCTCAATCAACACTTTCAATTCCACCGAAACCTGCGTGCATTCGTTGGCAATCGCCTTGCTGCCCAGCGTGTTGGCTTCGCGGTTGAGCTCTTGCATCAGAAAATCCAACCGTTTGCCGATTGTGCCGTCATGTTGGGTAACGATGCGGCGCACCTCGGTGATATGCGTGTGCAGGCGGTTAAATTCTTCGTCCACATCGGCTTTTTGCATATACAGCGCAAATTCTTGTTTCAGGCGGTCTTCATCAATGCTGACCACGGCTTCTTGCAAACGGCGGCGGCTGCGTGCCAAATGTTCTTGCAACAGCTGCGGGAACAATTCTTCCAGCGCGCCGATAATGGCTTGCATCAAATCCAGCCGTTCCAAAATATGCGCTTGCAGCTTTTCGCCCTCGCGCTCGCGGCTGGCAACAAATTCGTCCACCGCTTGCGAAAGCAGCCGCAACACCGTTTCCTGCAAGGCATCGCTGTCCACATCGGCGCTGATAATCACATTGGGAAACTTCAAAATATCGGCAACGCCGAGCTTACCCAAATCGCCGTGCTTTTTGCGCCATTTGCTGTTCAGCTCGGCAAGCTCGTTCACCAGATTTTGGTTGATGTGCAGGCTGTCTGCGCCGTTGGCGATGTTGCCCAGCTGGATGCGGCATTCGATTTTGCCGCGCGAAACTTTGCCGCTGATGATTTCGCGCATCGCGCCTTCCAGCACACGCAAATCGTCGGGGATTTTGAATTGCACGTCTAAAAAGCGGTGGTTTACGGCGCGAAGCTCCAGTTCTATGCGTTTGCCTGCGATTTCGCCTTGGGCGTTGGCAAAGCCCGTCATGCTGCGAACGGTCATGTTTTTTCCTTTGTGTAACGTTGAAAAACGGGGCTATGGTAACACAAAGCGGATAGGCAGCCTGAAACGAAGTGGGATGCCGCTAAAATGATTTTCAGGCTGCCTCATCGCTGCCTGTTTAGCCCACCCCGCAAACCCGCTATAATTTCGCCCATTTCAACCCATCCGAAAGAGAGCCATGAGCTACCAACGCACCGCCCGCGCCGCCCACCAACTGCGTCCCATCGCCATCACGCCCAATTTTCTGCCCCATGCCGATGGCTCGGTGTTGATGGTGTGCGGCAACACCAAAGTCATCTGCACCGCCACGGTGGACGAAAACGTGCCACCGTTTTTGCGCGGCAAAAATCAAGGCTGGGTAACGGCGGAATACGGCATGCTGCCCGCCTCCACCCAATCGCGCATGAAACGCGAAGCCGCTGCGGGCAAGCAATCGGGGCGCACGCAAGAAATCCAGCGGCTCATCGGGCGCAGCCTGCGCGCCTGCGTGGATTTAACCTTGCTGGGCGAACGCCAAATTTTGATTGACTGCGATGTTATCCAAGCCGATGGCGGCACGCGCACCGCCAGCATCACAGGTGCGTTTGTTGCGCTGAAAATTGCGGTACAAAAATTGTTGGATAACGGCACATTGCCCGCCAACCCACTGATGGGCAGCGTTGCCGCCATTTCCGCAGGCATCGTAAACGGCGTGCCGCTGCTGGATTTGGATTACCCCGAAGATTCGGGCTGCGACAGCGATGTGAACATTGTGATGCTCAATGCGGAAAACATCATTGAAATCCAAGGCACGGCGGAAGGCGCGGCGTTCAGCGTTGCCGAATTGAACGCGCTGATTGCGCTGGCGCAGCAAGGCATCGCCCAACTTACCGCCGCGCAGCAACAGGCGTTTCAGGCTGCCTTTGCGTGATGCGGGTAAGCCCGTAGAGGCAGCCTGAAAACGATGCGAAACACACCACGCGGCAACAAGCGTTTCAGGCTGCCTTTAAACGTGCCAAAGGCAGCCTGAAAAACAAAAAACTAAGGACACACCATGCTCAACACCCTGCACCAATGGCTCGCGAAAATCCCGCTCTCCGAGCAATGGATATTTACCCTGCTGCTGTTTCCCTTTGTGTGGCTGGTCAAAGAAATCTGGCTCTACGCCCATTTCAAAAGCCACCCCGATTGGGATTTGGAACACAAACGCCGCGCGCTGGTGGTCAGCCGCAATGTGTCGCTGATTGCCATTTTGCTCGGGCTGCTGATGGTATGGGGCAGCCAAATCCAAACCTTTGCCCTGTCTATGGTTGCGCTGGCTGCCGCCACCGTGGTCGCCACCAAAGAGCTGATTATGTGCCTTTCGGGCAGCCTGCTGCGCTTTGTAACGCGGCAATATTCCGTGGGCGACTACATTGAAATCGCCCACATCCGCGGGCGCGTGGTGGACATCAACCTATTCAACACCCTGATGATGCAAATCGTGGACAACCCGCTGATTGGGCATTTATCAGGGCGTACCGTTTCGTTTCCCAACAGCCTGCTGCTGAGCCAAACCGTGCACCGTGACCACATATTAGGGCAATACGTTGTGCACACCTTTGAAATCCCCGTGCCGATTCATCTGGATTCCGATGCCATCGTGCCCAAGCTGCACGCCGTGTTAGACGAATGGTGCGCCCCCTACACACCCGAAATCATCCAATACTTTGAAGCCGTGCAAGTGCAACAACTCTTCTTCACCCCCGCTGCCCGCACCCGCATCAACCGCGTGCCACACGACGACAAAACCTACAAACTCGTTGTCCGCTTCGCCGCGCCCATCACCCAGCGGCTGGACATCCAACAAGCCGTGTTGGACGAATTCATCCGCCTGCAATATC
>CAUQDE010000229.1:0-3521 GCA_963516425.1 uncultured Kingella sp. | reverse complement strand
AATCAGCCCAAAGCCTCGTAAATAGGCAACGCGCTTGCCATTAAAGGCAGCCTGAAAACCCCCGAAAGCCCGCCATGAACATCATCAAATACCTGCAAGCCCAAGGCATAGACACGCGCAAAGGCTGCCAATGGCTTGTCAAACACCAACTCGTGCAAATCAACGGCAACACCATCGCCAGCGACAAAACCGAAGTGCAGCCTGAAAACGTGCGCAGCCTCACCATCGAAGGCGAAGACGCGCTCGTTATCCCGCTGCCGCATTTTTACATCCTGCTCAACAAACCCGCCGACTACGAAGTCTCCCACAAACCGCGCGACTACCCCAGCGTGTTCACCCTGCTGCCCGACCAAATCCGCGCCGCCGACATCCAAGCCATCGGGCGGCTGGATGCCGACACCACAGGCGTGCTGCTCATCACCAACGACGGGCAGTTCAACCACCGCATGACTTCGCCCAAACACAAAGTCGCCAAAACCTACCGCATCACGCTCAAACACCCCGCCGACGACACCCTGTGCGGCAGCCTGAAAAACGGCGTGCTGCTGCACGACGACAACGAAACCGTTGCCGCGCAAGAAGCCATATTGCAAACGCCCACCACCCTGCTGATGACCATCACCGAAGGCAAATACCACCAAGTCAAACGCATGATAGCCGCCGCAGGCAACCGCGTCGCCCAGCTGCACCGCCAGCAGTTTGGCGACTGGGACACCCAAGATTTGGCCGCAGGCGAATGGCGGTTTATCCAGCCCGATAACGCATAGCGCACACCCCAAAGGCAGCCTGAAAAACCCAAATGGAGCATCGGCGGCTTGCCGACAAATGCCAACGCATTGCTAACGAACATAGCCCCAAGCGTTGTTCAACCTCCAAAAGGCAGCCTGAAACCCGGTTCAACGTATCCCAAGCGCCAAACCCCATTTCAGGCTGCCCCATCTCCTCCGCCCATTCATCCCACCCCACACCATGCCCAACCTCTTCATCTGCCTCACCCCCCTGCAAGCCCTCATCGCCCAAGCCCTGATTCGCCAAACTGCCCAACCCGCCGACCTGCTGATGGTGTGTTACCCCGAAGCCGACAACGCCAAATTCCAGCATTATTACCAACAAACCGCCGCCCAATGCCGCCGCAGCCGCTACCACACCGTCCCCCGCCGCCCGTGGCAACGCGCCTTCGCCCTCCCGCGCCTGCTTGACGGGCTAGACAGCCATTACCACACGCTTTACGCCGCCAGCATCGACAACGCCAACGTGCAATACCCCGCCAGCCGCCTGACATTCGACCGCCTTGAAACCTTCGACGACGGCACAGGCAACCTCTACCCGCAAAGCCTCCTCTACCAAAACGACAGCCCCAAGCGCCGCCTGCTCAACGCCCTGCGCGGCATCAGATGCACCACCCAAAGCCTGCGCCAACTCAGCCGCCTGCATCACACGCTGTACCCCAACCTGCCCAACATCGCCGCGCCCACCCGCCCCCTGCAACTGTGGCAAAGGCAGCCTGAAATCCAGCCCAGCCCCGCCCCAACCGCCCCCATTCACATCCTGCTCGGGCAGCCGCTCTACCCCGAAGCCCCGCGCAACACCGCCCTGATGCAACGCATCGCCGAGCGCTTCCCCATCACCCACTATTTCCCCCACCCGCGCGAACACCACCCCATCCCCAATCTCAACTACATCCGCACCCCGCTCATCTTTGAAGACTGGCTGCTGCAACACATCCGCCAACAGCCGCACACCCCCGTCCACATCTATCATCTGGCCAGCACCGCCGCATTCAACGTCAGCCGGTTCCCCAACGTCCGCATCCACAGCATCCGCCCGCCGGACGAACTGTTCCGCCGCCCTAGCTACGCGCATCTCTACCGCCTTATGCCTCAGCTCGGCATGGAAATCATTGATTTAGAGGCAGCCTGAAACCCCATTCCCGTTTCAGGCTGCCATTGCCCGTTTTTCGCCCGCGCAGGCGTTTCGCCGCCTACCACGAGCAGGGGCAAGCCCCTGCACCCCGTGCACAGCATCCGCCATTTTCAGGCTGCCCATAACGTATCGCCACGCCAACAAAAAAGCAGCCTGAAAATCCGTTTCAGGCTGCCGCTACCGTCGGCAAAACGCCAAAGCATCTGCCGCGCATTCACGAATATCCTCATCCGCCGAACGCAGCGAAATCATCAAGCCCGCCACCGGCGAAGGGTCGGCAAACGCCATCGCCGCCTGCGTAACCCAATAGCGCACGCTATCAGACAACGGCTGATGTCGGCACAAAAAAGCAAGCGCTTTGGTTTGGTTCATCGCACTTCCAATCGTTCAAAAGATAAAAGGCAGCCTGAAAATCCGTTTCAGGCTGCCTATTCAACATTCAACCACGGCTTACAGCACCGCTTTCACCGCCGCCACCACATTGTCCACGGTAAAGCCAAACAGCTTAAACAGCTCGTCTGCCGGCGCAGATTCGCCGAATCTGTCCAAGCCCACCACCTTGCCGTGCGTGCCCACATATTTATACCAGCCGTCCGACACGCCCGCTTCCACCGCCACTTTGGGCAAATCGGCAGGCAGCACCGCCGCGCGATACGCCGCAGGCTGGCGGTCAAACACATTGGTGCACGGCATGGAAACCACGCTAACCGCAATGCCTTGTTCTGCCAACGCTTTTTGCGCATTCAACGCCAATTCCACTTCCGAGCCGGTGGCGATAATCACCGCCTGCGCTTTGCCCGCCGCCTCTTGTATCACATAGCCGCCGCGACAAATTTTGTTGAGGGTGTCTGTGCTGCGCGGGATATAGGGCAGGTTTTGGCGGCTGAAAATCAGGCAGCTGGGGTGGTCGGACGCTTTCACCGCTTCCGCCCACGCAATCAGGCTTTCGGCGGTGTCGCAAGGCCGCCAAACGTCCATGTTCGGAATCAGGCGCAGGGTGGCAATCTGCTCCACAGGCTGATGCGTGGGGCCATCTTCGCCCAAACCAATGCTGTCATGCGTGAACACAAACACCGGGTTGATTTTCATCAACGCCGCCATGCGCAAAGCGTTGCGCGCATATTCGCTGAACATCAGAAACGTCGCACCAAACGGTTTCACGCCGCCGTGCAGCGCCATGCCGTTCATCATCGCCGCCATGCCGAATTCGCGCACGCCGTAGTGGATATAGTTGCCGCCGCCGTTTTTCGTTACCGAAACGCTGCCCGACCAATCGGTTAGGTTAGACGGGGTTAAATCCGCCGAGCCGCCCACCAATTCGGGCAACACTTTCGCCAGCACTTCAATGCAGTTTTGGCTGGCTTTGCGCGTGGCGATTTTTTCGGCTTTTTGCGCGGTTTCGGCTAAGGCAGCCTGAATGTGCGCGTCAAAGTTTTCAGGCAGCCTGCCTGCCATGCGGCGTTCAAATTCCGCAGCCAATTTAGGATATTGCGCTTGATATTGCGCGAACAGTGCGTTCCATTCGGCTTCCAGTTTTGCGCCTTTTTCGGCGGCGTTCCAAGCGGCATACACATCGGCAGGCACTTCAAACGGCGCGT
>CAUQDE010000228.1:0-3549 GCA_963516425.1 uncultured Kingella sp. | reverse complement strand
CCCCAAGCGAAGCCGCCGCCGATGCCTTCCATCATCAGATGTTGCCCGCGCCGGATGCGCCCGTCTTTAATGCCTGCGTCCAGCGCGAGCGGGATGGAGGCGGCGGAGGTGTTGGCGTGTTCCTGCACGGTGAGGATGATTTTTTCTTCGGGCAAGCCCAGATGCTTGGCAGTGGCATCGATGATGCGTTTGTTGGCTTGGTGCGGCACCAGCCAATCAATTTGTTCGGCGGTGTAGCCCGCTTCCTGCAACACTTCGTCGGCAACGGCGGCCAGCTGTCTCACCGCGAATTTGAACACGCCTTGCCCGTCCATTTGCAAAAACGGCGTGCCGCATATTGCGCCATCGGCGATTTGCGCGGGCGTGTTGAGCAGCGATAAATAGTTGCCGTCGGCGTGCAATTTGCTGTGGATGATGCCCGCTTCGTCGCTTGCGCCCAGCACCACCGCGCCTGCGCCGTCGCCGAAGAGCACGCAGGTGCGGCGGTCGCTCCAATCCATGATGCGGCTGAACGTGTCCGCGCCGATGACAAGGGCTTTGCTTGCCATGCCGCTTTTGATGTAGGCATCGGCGGTTGCCATCGCGTATACAAAGCCCGCGCACACGGCTTGCACGTCAAACGCGGGGCAGCCTGAAACGCCTAATTTTTGCTGCACGATGGTCGCAGCGGCGGGGAACTGCATATCGGGCGTGGCGGTGGCAACGATGATTAAATCAATCTCGCTGGCGGCAACGCCTGCACCATCCAGCGCGGCAACGGCGGCGGCGTGTGCCAAATCGCTGGTTTTTTCGTGTTCCGCGGCGATGTGGCGGGCTTTGATGCCCGTGCGCGTGGTTATCCATTCGTCGGATGTGTCAACGCGCCGGGCGAGTTCTTCGTTGGTTACGCGTTGGGCGGGCAGGTAGCTGCCTGTGCCGAGTATTTTGGCGTGTTTCATGGGCGGTTCTCGCAGGGAAAAATGGCGGCATTGTATGCAATCTTGTGGGTTTACTCAATTTATAGTTGATTAAAATCGCAATGATACGGCGTTGCCAACGCCTTTATGTACTGTTCGTATACGGCGGACGCTGGCGCCTTGTCTCATTTCCATTTTAACCAACTATAGTTTTCCTATATTTGCATAGCGGGGGCAGTCTGAATATTTGCCATGTGCACGGCTTGCCAGCAAGCCGTAGGGACGCGGGTTGATGTTTCAGGCTGCCCAAGCCTTTGCGCTCGCGTTTAGGCAGCCTGAAACCGTTGCCAAACCCCAGTAGGTCGGGCATTTATGCCCGACGTTTTTAGTTGTGCGTTGTGTCGTATTTAAGATAAATATGCCCGTGTTTGTCGGGCATAAATGCCCGACCTACGGATAAACTTTGCGCGTCGTCGGACAAGCGCACGCTTGTTTCCGAAAAAAGGACGCTGCGTTCGGCTGAACGTAGGGGAATGGGTGGCAGTATTAAACAGTTGCGAAGGGTTGAGGCAGCCTGAAATCCAATCTATCCAGCAAAAAACCGCATGGCTCAACACCAAGCGGTTTTAGTTTTCAGGCTGCCTCTACAATGCCCAAAGGCAGCCTGAAACGCTTGTGCCACAGCAACGCCAAGAGTGGGTATGGCGGCGATACGCCATGTTCTGTTGCAAACTACGCGAAGGGTTGAGGCAGCCTGAAAAGAAGGGCAACAAGATTTGCCCTGCCATCGCTCGTTTTCGCTTTGCCACCCCGCTTTGCTACGCCGCCCGCCTCGCGCGTATAATTTGTCCTTTCTGCAACTCGTCCACAAAGGAAACCCCATGCAATTTACCCTTGCCGCCGCCGCGCAGCCCGAAGCCGCGCAATTGTTTGTCTGCACCGAAGCGGGCCAGCTAAACGATGAAACTGCCCAGCTTTTGTGCCACAGCTTGGAAGAAAAAGACAGCTTTGCCGAAGCCAAATTGCCCGTTTCAGGCAGCCTGAAAAGCATCGCCGTGCTGCGTTTTGCCGATTTAGCCACCGAAACCTTGCAAAAAGCTGCCAAAGAAGCCGCCGCGTGGGCGCAAAAGCAAGCAGCGGTGGCGGTGGATTTAAGCCCGTTCTGCGCCGAAAACGCGCCGCGCGTGGTCGCCGCATTGGTGGCGGCGATTGGCGAGGCGGCGTACCGTTTTGACCGCTTCAAAAAAGAAGCCAGCCCTGCCAAATTGGCGCAGGTGCAGTTTGTGCACGCGCAGCATGGTGATGAAATTCAGGCTGCCTTAAACCGCGCCGAAGCCTTGTTATACGGCGTGAACCTATGCAAAGACTTGGGCAACACAGGCTCGAATGTGTGCACGCCCACTTATCTTGCCGAAACCGCCGCCCGCGAAGCGCAGGCTGTGGGCGCGGAAGCCAAAATTTTGGGCGGTGATTACATCCGCGAAAATATGCCGTCATTTTGGGGCGTGGCAAAAGGCAGCAAGGAAGAGCCGAAATTGCTGGAATTACGCTATTTTGGCGCGGCGGATAAATCGGCACAGCCGATTGTGTTGGTGGGCAAGGGTTTAACTTTTGACAGCGGCGGCATTTCGTTGAAACCGGGCGAAGGCATGGACGAGATGAAATACGATATGTGCGGCGCGGCGGCGATGATTGGCACGTTTATCGCCGCAGCCAAAGCCAAGCTGCCGATTAACTTGGTAACCGTGGTCGCCACTTGCGAAAATATGCCCGATGGCGGCGCGTCCAAACCGGGCGACGTGGTCAAAGCCATGAACGGCACCACCATTGAAAACCTGAACACCGATGCCGAAGGGCGCTTGGTGCTGTGCGACGCGCTCACTTATGTGGAGCAAAACTTCAAGCCGCAAGCCGTGATTGATGCCGCCACGCTCACAGGCGCGTGCATCATTGCGCTGGGGCACGTTGCCAGCGGCGTGATGGGCAACGACCAAGATTTGGTGGATGCGCTGCTGGCCGCCGCCCGCGAAAGCAACGACAAAGCATGGCAGTTGCCGCTGTTCCCCGAATACAAAGAACAGCTCAAATCCAATTTTGCCGATTTGCAAAACATCGGCGGCCGCCCCGCAGGCACGATTACCGCCGCCACTTTCTTGGCGCACTTTGCCGAAAACTACAAATGGGCGCATTTGGACATCGCCGGCACGGCTTGGAAATCGGGCGCGCAAAAAGGCGCGACCGGGCGGCCCGTGGCGTTGCTGTTGCAATATTTAAGCAATCAGGCGCAATAAGCCAGCTAAGCGCAAACGCCGTCGCGCTGTTCCGTTAAACAACACAACACGCGGCGGCGATTCGTTAAAAGGCAGCCTGAAAATGGGTTTGACTCATTTGCACCGCGCCCAATCCATTTTCAGGCTGCCTTCATCTCACCCATCATCCCAAGCATAACCATGACTCATCTAGACCTTGCGGCATTGTTTATTCTCATCGCCATTCCGCTGCTTGCCGTTGCCGCACTGTGGCAGCTTTACATCATGCTCAGCGAAACCTACACGCTCAACCGTTATCAAAAGCAGCCGCGCCAAATGCTGTGGATTGCCATCACGCTGTTTTTCACATTCAGCCTTAGCGTGTATTGGTATTGCCCCAACGC
>CAUQDE010000227.1:0-3563 GCA_963516425.1 uncultured Kingella sp. | reverse complement strand
GTGGGCGTATCGGCAACAGCAGCGGGCGGCGATGATGCAGGAGAACAATGGGGCGATGCGGTAGGCAGCCTGAAATCCAAATCGAACGGCAACGGCTCATTACCGCCCTATTGAATACAAAAATTTCAGGCTGCCTGTTGTCTCCAATCAGGCAGCCTGAAAACGATACTTGATTCAAAATCAATGCGCGGGATGCCGCTGCACCGCCGCCACCACGTCCATGCCGAACAGCGCGTTGATGTCGGTTTCGTCGAAGGTGTAGTGTTGGTTGCAGAAATCGCAATCCACGATGATGCTGCCTTCTTCGGCTACCACTTTACCCACTTCTTCGCCGCCGAGCATCAGCAGCATGTCGCTCACTTTGCCGCGCGAGCAGGTGCAGGCAAACTCCAAATCTTCGGCGGGGAACACACGCGGCGGAGTTTCGTGGAACAGGCGATACAGCAGGTTTTGCGCATCTAGGTGCAGCAGCTCGGCGGCGGTGAGCGTGCCCGCCAGCGTGGTAACGTGTTCCCATGCGGCATCGTCTAGCTCTTGCTCGGGCAGGCGTTGCAGCAGCAAGCCGCCGATGTGGTTGTCGTCTGCGGCGAGGGCGATGTGGGTTTGCAGCTGTTCGCTGCGGGTCATGTAGTGCATCAGCATGTCGGCGATGCTGCCGCCTTCCAGCGGCACCACGCCTTGCCACGGCTCGCCGTTTTTGGGCTGCACGGTGAGCGCAAACACGCTATTGTCGCCGAGAAGTTGGGTTAAATCGGCATCATCGGCGATGGCGGCGGTTTCGTCCCAGCGGGCGGTGGCGCGCACGGTGTCTTCGGAGGTGGCTTCCACCACCAGCATTTTCAGGCTGCCCTGCCCTTGCACTTGCACAATCAGCGTGCCATCCAGTTTTAAATTGCTGGATAGGATTGCGCCTGCGGCAAGCAATTCGCCCAAGGCGCGGCGGATGGCTTGGGGATAGGGTTTTTGCTGGGCGATGTGTTGCCAAACGTCGGACAGCTGAACGTGGATGCCGCGGATGGGCTGCTCGTCAAAGATGAAGCGGGTGCGTTGGTTGGTCATGCTTTTTCCTTTAATCGTGTGAACAATGGGCTGCTATATGGTTTCAGGCTGCCTAAAATCAAGGTGTGTTGTCTGATGGGGTGGGCAGCCTGAAAACCGAAGGCTTCAATGCAGTTAAAACGGCTCTGCCCTTGTTCATCTTCACTTTTAAGGCTGCCATTCCTGCTGCTGCGCCAATTCCACGCCCAGCAAGCCCAGCGCGCGCGCCACGCTTTGCGTGATGATGTCGTCCGCGCTTTCAGGCTGCGTGTACAACGCGGGCACGGGCGGGAACACGATGCCGCCCATTTCGGTTACGCGGCGCATGTTGTCCAGATGGGCGAGGTTGAGCGGCGTTTCGCGCACCATCAACACCAGCCGCCGCCGCTCTTTTAGCGTTACATCCGCCGCCCGCGTAAGCAAATTATCGCTGGTAGCATGGGCAATCGCCGATAGCGTGCGCATGGAGCAGGGCGCAACCAGCATCCCCGCCGTGCGGAACGAGCCGCTGGCGATGCCCGCCGCCAAATTGCCAATCGGATGCACCACATCCGCCAGCGCGTGCACTTCGTCGCGGCTGAACGCCGTTTCCGAAGCGCGGGTAAGCTCCGCCCCTTTGGACACCACCAAATGCGTTTCCACCTGCGGCACGGTTTGCAATAGCTGCAACGCCTTGTAGCCATAGGCAAACCCGCTTGCGCCGCTGATGCCGATAATCAAACGTTGAACCATCTTGCCCACTCGTAAACATAAAACGCGCGATTATAGCGGTTTCGCCGCCAAGGCAGCCTGAAAACCTTGCGCAAAACCCCGTTTTCAGGCAGCATCGCTCGGTTTTTCAACCACAAGGACGCTCACATGGAATTTAGCGACTACTTCGTCAATCTGGTATTAAGCGGCATCTTAATCGTTGGCGCGTATCAGTTTTATTTTTTCACCCAACGCCATCCGCTGCGCAAACCCATCGTATGGCGCTCGCCCGTGGATGAAGCCATCCCGTTCAAACCGCAATGGTCTTGGGTGTACAGCTTTTTGTATTACCCCGCCATTTTGTATCTGAACCTGCTTGCCGAAGACAGCGCCCATTTCAACAAAATGGCGTTCAGCTTTTTGGTATTGCTGTTTATGCAGATGATTTTTTTCTGGCTGTTTCCCGTCTCCACGCCCGAGCATTGGCGCAGCATCAACACCGGCAAAACGTGGTCGGAAAAATTTTTGCTGTTCGTGCAAAAGTTTGACCAATCCACCAACTGCTTTCCCAGCATGCACGTTTCCGTTGCCATGCTCACCGCGCTGCACGCATGGAGCGGCTTGGGCGCGTGGGGCCTGCTGTTTCCGCTGCTGATTGCCCTGTCGTGCGTGTACACCAAGCAGCATTATCTGATTGACCTGCCCGCCGGCGCGTTGCTCGGCTGCCTGGCTTATGTGGTATACGGCTGGGTGGCATAAACAACGCAAGGCAGCCTGAAAATCATTCTTTCAGGCTGCCTTTTTAACAACGCCCCGCAGCGTTTTCAGGCTGCCCCAACATCATGCGGCAGCCTGAAAACACCGCTTCAACGCAATCCTCCCAAGCAAAAGGACACCCCATGCCCGCCACCCTCAACCTCTATCTTATCCGCCACGGGCAAACCGAATACAACGCCGCAGGCATCGTGCAAGGCTGGTGCGACTCCCCGCTCACCGCCGAAGGCAAAGCAGGCGCCGCGCAAACAGGCAACGCCATCGCCCAAGCCCAAATAATCCCCTTTGCCGCCGCCTATTGCAGCACCAGCCCGCGCACCGCCGCCACCGCGCAAATCATCCTGCAACACGCCCGCCAGCCGCACATCACGCCCGTCGCGTTGGACGACCTGCGCGAATACCACTTCGGCTCGTTTGAACGACAACCCTCGCACCACATCCACCAAACCATCGCGCAAGAATTGGGCTACGACAGCACGGAAGACTGGCTCGCCGACTACCACAGCGGCAAACACAGCAACAACCAACTGATGCACACGCTGCACCGCATCGACCCCGCCGCCGAACAAGAAAGCCAATTCATCCGCCGCCTGCATCGCGGCATCCAACACATCATCGCCAACAGCCTTGCCGATATAAATCAAGGCAGCCTGAAAACGAGCAACGCGCGTTTCTGCGAAGCTAAAACCGAATCCCCCGCGCAAAACGTGCTCATCGTGTCGCACGGCATGGCCATCACCGCCCTGCTGCGCAGCATCAACCCGCAAGCCATCGCCTACCGCAGCGTACCCAACGCCAGCGCCACCCTGCTGCGCTACAACCTTACCGGCGGCTTGCAGATTATCGGCGAAGCGGGCAAAGCGTTGTAACGGCACAAGCAAACAGGGCAGAGGTTGAATCTCTGCCCTTGCGGGTGATGGGATAGGCGGCGTTTCAGGCTGCCTTTTCGTTTGCTTACTGCGAATGCTGCAAATGGTTATCCAACGCCACCGCCGCGCCCACTATGCCAGGGTATTTGCTTTGCACAATGTAAACAGGGATGGCGGCAAGGTAGGCATCAA
>CAUQDE010000226.1:0-3567 GCA_963516425.1 uncultured Kingella sp. | reverse complement strand
GACGGCAGCGAAACGGTGATTTCCGCCGCTTCTTGCACCACCAACTGCCTTGCGCCAATGGCGGATGTGTTGCAAAAACAATTCGGCGTGGTGCAAGGTTTGATGACCACCATCCATGCCTACACGGGCGACCAAAACACGCTGGACGCGCCGCACCGCAAAGGCGACAAACGCCGTGCCCGCGCGGCGGCCGCCAATATCGTGCCCAACAGCACAGGCGCAGCCAAAGCCATCGGCTTGGTGATTCCCGAATTGAACGGCAAATTGGACGGCTCGGCGCAACGCGTGCCCGTGCCCGCCGGTTCGCTCACCGAATTGGTGTGCATTTTGGAAAAAAATGTTACCAAAGAAGAAGTTAATGCTGCGATGAAAGCGACTGCCAACGAATCATACGGCTACACCGAAGACGAAATCGTGTCATCGGATGTGATTGGCATGGAGTTTGGCTCGCTGTTTGATGCCACGCAAACCCGTGTGCAAACGGTGGGCGACAAGCAGTTGGTGAAAACTGTGGCTTGGTATGACAACGAAATGTCTTACACTTGCCAACTGGTGCGCACGTTGAAATTCTTTGCTGAAAAAATTTAAGTTATCCACATAAGAAGGCAGCCTGAAAACGTATTTATGCGTTTTCAGGCTGCCTTTTATGGTTTTACCTATGGACGAAACATCCGTGATTACAAATAAAACTTCTCAACCACGTTTAAATGCTCATCCAATTTGTACACCAAAGGCTGCCCCGTGGGGATTTCCAAGCCCATGATGTCGTCGTCGGAAATGCTTTCAATGTGTTTGGCGAGCGCGCGCAAGCTGTTGCCATGCGCCGCCACCAACACGCGCTTGCCGCGGATGATAGCGGGGGCGATATGGTCTTCCCAAAACGGCAACACACGTTGCAGCGTTACTTTCAAATTTTCGCCGTCAGGCACCACATCGGCGGGCAAATGGGCATAGCGGCGGTCGTTATGGGCGGAAAATTCGTCGTTTTTGTCCAGCAGCGGGGGCAAGGTGTCGTAGCTGCGCCGCCAAATGTGCACTTGCTCGTCACCGTATTTTTCGGCGGTTTGCTTTTTGTCCATGCCTTGCAATGCGCCGTAATGCCGTTCATTCAGCCGCCATGTTTTGATTTGTGGCACCCAAAGCTGGTCGCTTTCTTCCAGCACCAAATTGCAGGTTTTGATGGCGCGGGTTAAAACCGATGTGAACGCGATGTCAAACTGGTAGCCAGCGGCTTTGAGTTTACGCCCCGCTTCTTGCGCTTCGGCGATGCCCTTTTCGCTTAACTTCACATCGCGCCAGCCTGTGAACAGGTTTTTGGCGTTCCATTCGCTCAAACCGTGGCGGATAAAGACGAGTTCCATAGTGTTCCTTTCGCAGTGGGGTTGAAAGGCGTGATTTTAAAGGATTTGTGCGCCAAGCTGGCGGGAAATGGCGGATAAGTTGACAAAAGGCAGCCTGAAAAAGGCAACGGTCCAGTTTAGGCATTGCCGCCTGCCTGCGCCGTTGTTTTTTCGTTTCTCTCAAACGCGCTTGGCTTGTTTTCAGGCTACCGGTTGCTCGCGAAAATCCGCCCCTTTGAACACGCGCACGGGGTTGCCGCGCGCCACTTGGTATAGCTGCGAATGCGCGTTTGCCGCGTGCTGTCCCAACGCCGCCGAATGCTGTTCCGCCAGCTTCAAAGCCAGCAGCTCGCGGGCGCGTTTTTTGTTGGCGTGTTGGCTGCGCCCGCTTTCCACGCGCACCGAAACGCCCGTTGCCAAATGCGTGGCGCGCACGGCGCTGTCGGTTTTATTGACATGCTGCCCGCCTTTGCCGCCCGCGCGGCAGGTTTCAAAACGGATGCTGTCGTCATCGGGCAGCGCGGGAATTTGCGGCAGCCTGAAAACGCCGATATACCAGTTTTTACGCGGATGCTTAGGGCGCACGGGGCTGTCGCTAATCCATTGCAGCGTGCCGAGCCAGCGTTGCGCCAAGGCTTCTGCGCCCGCGCCGTTGAAGGCAAACGTGGCGGATAAAATGCCGTGTTTGCTGGTGGTTTGGCTTAATAATTCTGCTGCCACACCGGCGGTTTCGGCTTCGCGCAGGATTTGGCGCAACGCGAATCGGGCGAAAATTTGGCATTCGGCCGGTGCCTGTCCTGTGGAGAGTTGCAGGTAAATCATCATATTCCTTGTTTTGGATATCGGTTCTGCAAAAGCCCGCAGTGTTCAGGCAGCCTGAAAAACTGCCAAACCCAATTCGTTTGATTGAATGGGGTTTGGCTTGATTGCAGTGGATTACCAATTCTTTTTGATTATTTCGCCTTTTTCATTCAGCTTAAAATTATAAATTTTGTGTGTTGTCTCTTGGAGAGCCGTCTCCGCTACATAGTTTTTATTATTGGGATAAAACGTAATGCTCGTCAAACCCTTAATCGTTTCACCTTGCGGCAGTTGTTTGATAATTTCATCGGCTTTGGCAAACACCATGCCCAAATCGGGTTTGGCATCCTGCCATAAAACCGTTGTCTCGATATCTCGCGCTTTGCCGCCACCTATCACTTTTACAGGTATCGGGTTGCTCCATTTTTTATTAATCAACGAGTAGTGGTAAGAAGTCAAAGCAGCAGGGTTATCAGCTTTACTGTTGCGCCCAAATGTTTCTATACTCAACTTGTGCAAGTCGAATCGGATGGATTGGATTTCGAATTTTGCACCTTGCAATTCCAGGCGTTGCAGCAACTCTGCCAATATTTTGTCCAATTCTGCCTGATTGCTGAATAAAGCGCGCGCATCGGCTGTTTCCTGATCTCGATATGCTTGGGCTTCGGCTACTTTCTGTTCGTTCGTTTTTTGTTCACCGCCGCAAGCGGTTAATGTGAAACAGCCAGCAAGTAACAGCGCGGTTAGTGTTTTGTATGTCATGATTACCTCCTTAAATTAGATGGGAAAATAACGTATTCTACCTTTTTCTATAAATTAAACAAGTTATGGTGTGATTACGGTAATCATGCCAAATAAGCCAATATGTGTACTTATTGTTACAGGCTGCCTGCAACGTTATTTTTCATTTTCGGGCGGAACGACGTTTTGCCGTCAAAGCCTTTGCTGGCGATTTTTGCGGCATTGTCCATCGGCGGCACGGTTTCGGCATCGGTTTTTAATTGCGATAGATAGGCAACAATGTTCTGCCAAACAAAATCTGCATCTATAAAAGATACCGAGTGCGGAAAGCTGCGGATTTTCCGCATAACAGGGTGTGTTTAGCGCGTCTGTGTCCTGCTTGTGGTCGGCAAAGCGGTAATATTCCAGCAGCAGGGGGATGGTGCGGTAGGGTTGTTGGTATTCCCGGCTGCGGTTGTCGGCGTGCGCTGCGAGCTTTTCCATGCACAAATCAGGATAATGCCGCCTCCATCCGTAAAGATTATCAAAAGGCGCGAAATAATGAGAACCTAGGGCGTATTCTGTGCCGTCGCGAAATGTTAAAACGCAATAGCGGCGGTATCTTTTCGTGCAGCAGTAGCGCACGTCCGCCAAATCAAACGATGTGTACACCTTTTCGCCCGTGTGGAACAGATACACCGCCTGA
>CAUQDE010000225.1:0-3591 GCA_963516425.1 uncultured Kingella sp. | reverse complement strand
TGGCGAATAGGCGGATGACTTCAAAGGCGAGTTCGGCGTAGCTGAGTGTGCGCCAGTGGGTGAGTTGCTCGGGGGGGATTTGGGGGTAGTGTTCGGGGAGCATTAAGCCGCCGTCGGGGGCGAGCCCCATAAGCAGGGCTTGGCTGAATGTTTTGGTGGGGGTGTTGCCGCGGGTGCTGATGTAGTTCATGGTGTGGCTTTCGGTTGTGGGGTGATAAAGGGAGCAGCCTGAATTGCGGATTGTTGGTTTTCAGACTGCCTATTTCTGCAAATTATCAATCATGGCGTTTGCGCCGCAGCGCAGCGCGCCCGACAGCAGGCTGTCGCCTTTGTTCATGCAGTTGGTGCGCTCGTTGTCTGGCAGGGGTTGGGTGAGCTGTTGGCCGGCGCGGTTGCCGAGGTCTTCTATTTTGCTGCCGATTGCTTTGCCGTTCTTTTTGGCGGCGGGTAGCTGCTCGCGCAGGATGTTTACGATGGCGCGGCTGTTTTGTTTGTTGATGATGCCGGTGGAATCCAGCTGCGGCAGGAGCTGTTCCAGCGCACGTTGTCCGCCGGGGGTGTCGATGACTTTGCCGATGCTGTCTAGGCTGCTTTCCCATGCTTTTTGCCCGCAGTCGCTTTTGCGGGCTTTGAGGCAATCGATGGCTTCGCTGCCGACGTTGAGGCTTTGGGTGTAGGTTTCGTTGTATAGGGCGGATTCGTCGTAGGGGTTGTCGGCTTGGGCGAATGGGGCGGCGAGCAGTAGGGCGGTGAATAGGGCGAGGGCTTGGGCTTGGCTGTTCATGGGGCTTCCTTTTGGCTGTTTGGCGCGGCGTGGATTTGAGCGGTGTTGAACTTGGTTTCAGGCTGCCTTGGGGGATGCGGGATAGGATTAAGGCAGCCTGAAAGTGTGTTTTGGTTTTTCAGGCTGCCTTGGGGTTATTTGGTGAACAGGCGTTTGTAGCACGCGGTTACGGTTTTGGCGGTTACTTCGGCGGCCACTTTCACGCGACCGCTTTCGGTGAGCAATTCGGGCAGCTGGGCGGCAGTGATTTGGTTAGGTGCTTCTTCGCTGGCGCAGCCGCAAATTTTGTTTTCCCATTCGGTTTGCTTGGCTTGGCTCATGGCAAGGGCGATGGTGCGCCATTCTGGGCGAGCTTGCAGCTCGGTTACGCATTTGTTTTGCACATACATTTGCACGGCGGATTTGCCGATGCCTGCTGCGCTGCCAGACGCGTTGCCACCGCCGCCAAGCAAGCCGCCTACGCCTGCTGTGCCGCTGTCCGCGCAGGCGGTGAGCAGGGTGGCGGTGATAAGGGTGAGTGCGATTTTTTTCATGATTTTTCCTGTGGTTAGGTTGATTGAAAGGATGGCGAGCCGAAGGGTGTTTCAGGCTGCCTGAAAGGTGCGCAGTATATCAAGAATTTGCATGGGGTTGGCGGCGGATGCGTGGTAGCCCCATGCTTCGGGTGTATCGCTAGGGGCGATGTAGCCCCATGCGGCAAGGATGGTTTTCATGTCTGCGCCCAGCCCTGCTTGGATGTCGCGTTCGGCATCGCCAACGTAGATGCAGTTTTCAGGCTGCGTTTGGATGGTGGCGCAGGCGTGGTGCATGGGGATGGTGCTGGGCTTGGCTGCGCTGCAAGTGTCGCCGCTAACGACAACGGCGGGCGGGGTGATGAAGCCAAGTTTGGGGACAAGGCGGTGGGTAAAGGCTTGGGGTTTGTTGGTGATGATGCCCCATTGGATGTTTTGCGCGGCAAGTTGGGCGAGCAAGGGGTTGATTTCGGGGAACAGTGCGGTGTCGCGGTCAAAGCATTGTTCGTATTCGGCGAGATAGTCGGCGCGCCATTGGGTGAAATCGGGATGCTCGGGCGTGATACCTGCGCCTAGTTGGATTAGGGCGGTTGAGCCGTGGCTAGCATGGGGGCGGATTTCGGCTTGGCTTTTGGGCGGATAACCGCGTTTTTGCAGCAGGGCGTTTAGGGCGTTGCCGAGATCGGGGGCGGTGTCGGCAAGGGTGCCGTCTAGGTCAAATAGGATGGCTTGGATGGGCATGGGGTGTCTTGTTGATTGGGGATGGGATGTGTGGGCAGCCTGAAAATGGGTTTGCTTGTTTTAGCTTTACTCGTTTTCAGGCTGCCTTTGGGGATGAGATTAGTGGATGGTGGCTTCGCCAAACAGCCAGTCTAGTTGGGTTTGGTAATAGCTGTTGCCGTTGCGCTGGTCTATGTCTTTGGCGATGTCGCGGGCGCTTTCTAGGGCGTCTTCGTTTTGCGGAATGATGGCGAGCAGGTATTGCCAATAGGTGAGAATGTCGGTTTGGCTGGCGGCGAAGATGTCGTCGTTGTATTCGTTGATAAGCTCTTCGGCGGTGTCGGGGTCGTTGAGCGGGTAGTAGAGCTGGATGAGCTGGGGGATGAGCTGGATGAATTCTTGCCGCTCGGTTTCCAGATGCTCTATGGCGTGGTCCAGCAGGTGGCGGGCGCGTGCCGTGTTGCCTGTTTGAATCAGGCTGTGGACGATGTAGTAATAGCAGTTGTGGGGGACTTCGGCGCAGGTGAGTTCGCCCGCCAGAATGGGCTTGGCGAGTTCCAGCACTTGGTTGTAGTCGCGGATAAAGTGGTGGTATTGGATTTGGGTGCTTTGTTCGCAGGCGGGGCAGTCGTTCATGTTGTCGTGTTCGTTGTCTTGCCATTTTTGGTAGTGTTCGCGCACGGCATCTACGTTGCCCAGCAAAATATTTTGCTCCATCAGCGATTTATGCAGCATGGCGGGGCTGAATTTGTAGCGTTCATACCATTGTTGCATTTCTAGGTTGGCTTCTTCGATGCTTTCTAGGTTGGCGTTTAGGTCGCGCGGCAGGTCGCCCACCAGCCATTTGAATCGCCACAGGCAGCCCATGAGTTTGTTAAAGGCTTGGTCTTCTTCGGGGCTGTTGTTGGGGGTTTCGCTAAATTGGTGTTGCCGCCAATGGGTGAGCCATTTGAGACAGTGCATTTGCCAATCGCAGCCGAAGCCGTGTTGGCGGGTTTCTTCGCCGACAACGTAGTCGCTGATGGCGGCGGCGGTGTCGTAGTCGTGTGCTTCCATGGCTTGGTTGAATTGCTGGATGGTGGCTTTTTGGCGTTCGCGGCGGTCGGTGATTTGTTCTATTTGGTCGGGGTGGAAGGTCATGGGGTTGTTCCTTTGTGGGATGTGTTCGGCTTCGGTTTCAGGCTGCCTGTGGGGTGTGCGGGATAGGCAGCCTGAAACGCGGTTGGGCAAAGCCAAAATTATTCTTTGCGGTTGCTGCCGGCAACCATGTCAAACAAGAATAGGCGGCAGTCCAAATTGCCGTTGAACAGCGGGATTTTGCGCTTGGGTTTCAGGCGCATGAGCTTGGGCATTTCCATGTCGCCTGATAACAAGCCTGCCGTCCAGCCGGCGTAGTGCTGTTTGAGCCAGCTTCCGAGCTGTGGATAAAGCGCGTGCAGGGCTTGGATTTCGGCAAGGCGCACGCCATAGGGTGGGTTGGCAACAAGAATGCCGTTTGCGCCGTTTGGGCGGGTGTCTTGCGCGTCTAACACGTTGAACTGGATAATATTTTCCACTTCGGCAGCGGCGGCATTG
>CAUQDE010000224.1:0-3628 GCA_963516425.1 uncultured Kingella sp. | reverse complement strand
CCCCATGAAATCTCTCTACATTCTCTACACAGGCGGCACCATCGGCATGACCCAAACCTCGCAAGGCTTGCACCCCAGCCAAGCAATCGTCGCCACCGCCTTGCAAGCGCATTCAGGCAGCCTGAAAGAGAGCGGCATCCAAACCACATGGCACATTTGCCAGCCGTTGATAGACAGCTCCGCGCTCAATCCGCACGACTGGGCAAACTGGCTGGCGCTGCTGCAAACCGCCCTTTGCGAACACGACGCCATCCTGATTCTGCACGGCACCGACACCCTCGCCTACACCGCCAACCTGCTCGCGCTTGCGCTCAACCCACAAGGCAAGCCCATCATGCTTACAGGCTCGCAAAAACCCTTCGGCGCAGCAGGCAGCGATGCACCCGCCAACCTTCAAACCGCCCTTGCCGCCATCCAAAACCCCACCGTGCAAGGCACGCTCATCGCCTTCAACGGCGCACTCATCCCACCTATCGGCAGTAGCAAAATCAGCACCGAACACGACAACGGCTTTGCCAACCCCCACTTCGGCACATGGCAAATAGAAAAAGGGCAGCCTGAAAATGCCCCCGCCCCCTATTGCAGCAGCCTAAAACGCCAATTCAACCCCAACACCCGCGTCGTCCCCATCCTGCTCACCCCCAGCAATATGCTAGATAGCGCCGCCGCCCAGCTCAATCCCGACAACAGCGACGCCGCCATCTTACTCAGCTACGGACACGGCAACGCCCCCGCCGATGCCACCCTGCTCACCGCCATCCAACGCTACACCCAAGCAGGCAAACATTTGCTCAACATCAGCCAAGTGCCGCACGGCAACGCCGCCGCCGTGTACGCCCAAGGCAACGCCCTGCGCCAAGCAGGCGCAATTAACGGCGGACGCTGCAACCTAGAAACCGCCACCGCCCTAATGATGCTCGCCGCCGCCAACCACTGGACACGTGACGATGTGGAAAGCGAATTGCAGCGGCTGCGGCTGGTTTGAGCCATCGCTTGCAAACGGTTTCAGGCTGACCAATCATCCATGCGCCGCAGCAGGGGCAGCCTCGTTCACACACCGTTTGCGCCAACCCTTGCCGTTTGGTTTATAGGCAGCCTGAAAAGCAAAACCATTTGGTGTTCCGCCAAATGGTTTTTTGTCGGATAGATTGGGTTTTGGCTTCGCAACTCCGCTGTGCTCCGCAGGCTGCCTTTAAACATTCCAATCTTTTGCCCGAGCAGGCGTTTCGCCGCCTGCCACGAGCAGGGGCAGGCTCCTGCACCCCGTCGCCGCATCAACCATTTGCGGCCTGATTTCAGGCTGCCTCGAAGGGCAAATATTTTCAACCGAGCGCGCAATAAAGCGGCGCACCCTACGGATGGCAAACAAAAGGCAGCCTGAAATCCAAAACGGCAACGCGACAGCTCGTTCCAATGGCCTATTCAATAGGGTTTTCTGGTTAGCAAGATGTCGCCGTTCCATTAGTTGCCGGCTCTCATTCTTTGGCGCAGCAAAGAAAAGGAAGTGCCTGTTGGCACGAGACGCATGGTTGGGGCTACATCCGAAGCCGAGCGCAAAGCGCAAACCCATTTTCAGGCTGCCCCATATTCATTCGTTTACCAGCACGCAAAACACCAAAAAGGCAGCCTGAAACCGCATAACACGTTTTCAGGCTGCCTTTCCATCGCCCAACCACCCCGTCATTCAAACACCTTGCGCTCATCAGGCAAGCGCCCCGCCCAATCGCAGGCAAACTGATACGCCGTGCGCCCCGAGCGGCTACCGCGCATTTGCGCCCAGTTGAGCGCGGCATGGCGGGCGGTTTCGTCCAAAGGCAGCCTGAAATCCGCCAGCCAGTTTTCCACCGCCGCCAAGTATTCGTTTTGGTCAAACGGATAAAAGCTCAGCCACAAGCCAAAGCGGTCCGACAGCGACACTTTCTCTTCCACCGCTTCTTTGGCGTGGATTTCGCCGCCGCGCCCCGTGGTGGTGCCAGCGTTATCGTCCATGTATTCGGGCATCAAATGGCGGCGGTTGGACGTGGCATACACCAACACATTTTCCGCGCGGCGCGACAAGCTGCCATCCAGCGCGGTTTTCAGCGCCTTGTAGCCATCTTCGCCGTCTTCAAACGACAAATCATCGCAAAACACGATGAATTTTTCGGGACGCGTTTCCAGCAACAGCAGCAGCGCGGGCAGCGTTGCCAAGTCGGTTTTATCTACTTCTATCAGGCGCAAGCCGCGCTCGGCGTATTCGTGCAGCAGGGCTTTCACCAGCGAGGATTTGCCGGTGCCGCGTGCGCCTGTGAGCAACACGTTGTTGGCGGGGCGACCAGCTAGAAATTGCTCGGTGTTGCGTACCAGCCGCGCCATTTGGTTGTTTACCGCGGCAAGGCGGGCGAGCGGGAAGGTGTGCGGGCGGGGCAAGCCTTGCAGCACGCCTGCGTTGCCTGCTTTGGTCCAGCGGTAGGCGATGCTGGTTTGCCAGTCGGGGGCGATGGCTTCGGGCGGCAGCCATGCGTCTAGGCGGCGCAACACGGAGGCGGCTTGGCGCAAAAATTTGGCGAGCTTCATTTTCAGGCTGCCTTGGGCGGTTCAACGCCCACATAGATGCGCGGCAAACCGTCCAGCATATAGGTTTCAAAATCGGTGGTGAAGGTGCGTTTCAGGCTGCCGTTGTCTTCAATTTCGCCCCATGTTTGGTACACGCTTTGCGCGCTTGGCTCGGGCACGATAAAGCGGGCGTAGTCTTGCGCGGGGATGTGGGTTTCGCTGGCGAAGCTGGGCAGCGGGAAATCGGTGGCGGTGATGCGCCCGATGGTGATGAGTACGTCGTTGGGCGCGTCGTCAAAATATTGATACACGCAGTAAATCGTCATGGTAAACGAGGGCAGGCGGTTGGCTTTGTGGTCGCCTTCCCATTGCCGCCACATTTCGCCCAGCGTTTCGTGGGCTTTGTCTAGCGTGGTGCGCTGTTGGATGCCGATGATGCGCAGGGGGATGGGGACGGAGGTGTAGTCAAGCATGGTGTTCCTTGGGGGGTGATGATGAAGCAGCCTGAAACGGCGTCTGCGGTTGCCCGATGTTTCAGGCTGCCCGATGGATAAAGCAAAAGATGCAGCCTGAAACCGTGTTGGCGTTTTCAGGCTGCCTTAATGGGGGTTGTTGATTGCTAACAGCCCCCTGATTTGATTATTGGTTACGCAAATCCATAATGTCGCGCCAGCCATCGTTGGTTTTTACCAAAGTGGCGTGTTTGGTTTGCGTTTGGTTTAAGCCGTTGTAATACGGGCTGTCTTTCAGCAATTTTTTCGCCCAGCGTTCGGCGTTGATTTTTGCCTCGTAAGACACTTGGGTGATGGTTACGCCGTTGCTGGGGGTGGGTGCGGTGAAGTAATTGATTTTTTCTACTTTTTCGTTGCCGATGCACATCAGGGCTTCTTGGTTGGGCAAGGCTTGGAAGGTGTTTTCGCCTTTTTTGGTGAGGCTGTAAACCATGTAGCGCACCGCCGCATCGCCTTCGCCCTCGCGCTGTTCCTTATCGCGGCGATACAAGCCCGCATCGGTGAGCACTTCCATTTGGTCAATCGCGGTTAAATTGGCGCGTTTGCCATTGTCTTGGCGTTTCACCAGCTTCACTTCGGGC